>CALMMI010000333.1 GCA_937868245.1 uncultured Ignavibacteria bacterium
TATCAAATGCAAAAGATGTACGTGCATTCGAATTGCCTCCTATGCCTCCGATGGGATTATTTGATGCTCGCTTTACAAACAATGCAAATGCAGAAAATTCAACAAACCCAGTTCTTAGATTCCAAGGTGTTGAATATCCTGTGTCAATCACAGTACAAGATCCAAAAGCTACATATACAGTAGTTGATATTATAACAGGCAAATCTTTAGGTACAATTAATAGTTCTAACTCGACAGTAATTATTAAAGACCAAAATATTGAAACTGTTAAATTGTTAAAATCTGATGTGCAGTTAACCGGTTCATTGGTTTCAACAGTTCCAAATCCTTCAAATGGATCAACAACAGTTGAGTATGTAGTACCTCAAAATGGATTTGTAACACTTAAGGTATATAATATGCTCGGTATTGAAGTTGCTACTTTGGTACAAGAGTTCAAAAATGCCGATACATATTCAGTTCCATTCGAAACTGTTGCATTGCCAAGCGGTCAATACACAATCAGAATGGCAACAGGAGATGTTTCTACAAATACAGTTCTTACGGTTATTCGCTAAGATCAGATTGTCTTGTTGAAACAATAAAATGAAGATGGGCAACAGAGATAATCTCCGTTGCCCATTTTTTATTATACTAATTGAAAGAAAGCTATGAACAGAACGAGAACTCTTAGTGCATATATAACAGTAATTTTTACATTGCTGTTATCAACTGCAACAGTTAAAAGTCAATTTAAGGTCGAATTGAAGTTCACAGCTTCAGATACAATGATACGCCCTGTAGTTCATCGTGCTCTTGTGGTAGGTATTGATGAAAGGGCAACAGATTCACTTGACTTCTCTTTAGGTGAATTTGATTTTCCTCAGCATCCGCCGGATGGATTCGATGCCGCACTGATTATAAACGACGGATTTGGAACAGGCCTGAGCTACAAAGATTATAAGAGAATACGTCCTGAAAGAAAGTTCATGGTGCAATATGAATTTAACGTTCAAATACCGGAAAAAAGGAACAACAATCCTTTCCTTATAACTTGGAGCTATCCTTTGCCAAGGTATATTGATTCAGCTAAATTTACAGACAGGTTAGATGGCAGTCTTGTATCATTTCTATTCGACAAAAAGCAATCAAGTGGCAAAATTACATCACTTTTAACAAAGTACTATGTAAATGTTTGGTATGATTTAGACCAAATGGCAACGTATCTTGCAGAAAACGAGTCAAAAGAGAAGGAGAAGGTTATTTACACACAGCCTAATGAAACTGTGACAGTACATACACAACCTAATTCAACTATTAATCTATATTCCTCTCTTGCAGCCTCGCTTTGGTCAAGAAAAACTAGTGATGGAGCAGAGAATATAGATGTCAGCAAATACTCATCGGGTGTTTATTATCTAATTGTTCAAAACACAAATGGTGAAGTATCGAATCATAAAATAATGATAACGAGATAATAGGTACAGTAAACTGAAATAAATTATGCATTTAGAATTAGGCATTGAAGGCTTTATATACAAAGATTTATTTAATTCTCTTAAATTAAGAGAATTAGCATCCGATTTTGATAGATTCTATTTTGAAATGCACCCTACTGCGTATGTTTTGTTTGATGCATATAGAATACAAAAAGGTGAAGGCTTAAAAAAAACCGAGATAGCCGAAATCTTAATAGAAACATCAAAAGCAATAGAACAATTTTTAATAAAGCTGTTTAAGATAGAAGCAGAAGCAAGTTTAATTCAGCAGAAATTTCATAATGAAATACTTATTATGAGATTGAAAAGAGAGTTTGTCAAAAAGGGAATCTTAAAGAAAAAAGATAAACCCGAAAACCAAAGTGAAGAACGTTTTTCTGAATTAACTATAAACTATAAGAACCTTCAAGTAAAATTTGCTGGGGCTAAATGGGATGATGAGGAATTAGGATTCGCACAGCTGATTACTAGTTTAATTGATGAAATCAAAGTAAATGATGCCCAAGAACTTAAAGACCAATATGCGTTACTGGAAGAATATTACTTTGTAAGAAGAATATTACATCCTGACTCACTATCATCATGGATTACATCACAATCACCTAAAAAACTTGACTTTGAGAACTTGGTTGAGATCGATCGCCCTGAATTCGAAATTCAAGAAATAATCACCTCGCATCATACCCGTAAACGTGACGGGTTTGCTTTAACAGATAAGAGAAATACCACCAGACAAATAACGTCCGAAATAGAATACTGCATGATATGCCATGAACGTGAAAAAGATTCATGTTCAACAGGGATGAAAGAAAAAGATGGCACAATCAAAAAAAATCCGCTTGGAATAGATATAAACGGATGTCCTTTAGATGAGAGAATTTCCGAAATGCATTCGTTAAAAGAACACGGATATGCAATTGGGGCATTAGCTATGATTGCTCTTGATAACCCAATGTGCGCAGGAACAGGACACAGAATATGCAACGATTGTATGAAAGGGTGCATATTTCAGAAACAAGACCCTGTTAATATCCCTCAAGTTGAAACATCAGTGCTTACCGACGTTCTGAACTTACCTTGGGGTTTTGAAATATACGGTTTATTGACAAGATGGAACCCCCTCAATATAGACCGACCGTATGCATTACCGTATAATGGAAAGAAAGTAATGGTCGTTGGGCTTGGTCCTGCAGGCTACACATTATCACATTATCTATTAAATGAAGGGTTTGCAGTAGCCGGAATAGACGGGTTGAAAATAGAGCCATTTACACCTGAAATGACAGGAAATGAAAATAATCCCCCAATTCCAATTTATAATTATAAAAAAGAAATTGAAAAGGAATTGAATAAACGGGTCTTAGAAGGTTTTGGAGGGGTGAGTGAATATGGAATTACAGTACGTTGGGATAAAAATTTTCTTACAGTGCTTCACTTACTACTTGCAAGAAGAAATACATTCACAATTCTGGATGGAGTACGTTTTGGAGGTACTATAACTATTGATGATGCTTGGGAATTAGGCTTTGACCATATAGCCCTTGCAACGGGTGCAGGGAAACCGACGATTATTGATATGAAAAATAATTTGTCGAGAGGAATACGAAAAGCATCGGACTTCCTAATGGCATTGCAATTAACAGGTGCAGCCAAGCATGATTCGATGGCAAATCTACAAATCAACCTTCCGGCTATTGTTATTGGAGGTGGGCTTACAGCAATTGATACGGCAACAGAAGCTTTAGCATACTATCCTGTACAAGTTGAAAAATTTGTGCTGGAAGTTGATGAGTTAAAATTGTCGTTAGGGGAGAATGGATTAAAATCACTTTTCGACCGTGAAGAAACAATCCTTACTGAAAAATATTATAATCATGGGAAGCAAATCATTGCAGAAAGAAAGCGGGCAGAAGAGAAAGGGGAAATTCCTGATTTTCTTCCGTTACTAAAAGAATGGGGTGGAGTGAAACTTGTCTATAGAAAACGTTTGCAAGATGCCCCGGCTTACAAACTAAACCATGAAGAAGTACATGAAGCTCTTGAAGAGGGGATAGAAATTGTTGAAAATATGATACCTCTTGAAGCAAAACTAGACGAATACGGTGCAGTAAAATCCGTTGTTTTTGAACGGACTGGGGATAATACAACCATAGAATTTCCCGCTGGAAGTGTTTTTATAGCAGCCGGCACATCGCCTAATATTACTTACGAAAAAGAATATCCCGAAACATTCGAGCTTGATAAAAAAGGGAAATACTTCCGTTCCTTCGAAATAATGAAATAAGTGCAACAAGTACCATTGTTTTAGTTTTGAATAGACAATGGAAGCACTTTCATACTTGTACCTGTCCTAAGAACTACATAATAAACACCTACAGTTAATGAACTGAGAGGAATACTGGTATAGTGTTTGCCATATTTCAATGGCTCATCAACTATAGTTTGGATTAACGAACCAATACTTGAATAAAGGAGAAGTGTAGTTCTATCCTCGCTTACGGTTTCAAACTCAAGTTCAATATTATCGCTGGAGATAGATTTCTGCGTTAATGTAACAGATCCGCCTACCATTATCTTTCTGCTATCTAATGCACAATCACCTGAAAGAGTAAAAGTACCGGCAGCCTCGGTGATTGAGGTAGTAGAAAGAGCTACTCTTGCGAATGTTTCGTTACTAATCGTAAGAATTGTAGATAATTGGTCTCCTAACAGTGCCTCGCATTCAAACTCCGCTACTGTGCCTTCCTTTATAAATTTTGTTGAACTCACTCCATCAGGATTTTCAATTGTAATCCTTGTCTGACCTGGAACTACATTAATAAAAGAAGTTACAAATCCGCTGTGATCCACACCCGTGCGAATTGCTTTGGGCATCAATAACCGTGGATTGTAAGAAATATCCGCAGTCATCTTATATATTTTAGCAAGTGAAATGTTTGTTGATGCTATCGTTATAGGAAATATAACGCTCCCACCCACAGATGCAGTTCCGTCAGCAATATGAATCGTAGCTGATGTTTTAATCGTATCAGGAGGAGGTGGTGGTGGTTTTACCCTGCCGGTACCTACTAAACTCGCAATCAGAAATGTATCACATGGCTTGTCGATACTAATTTTAAATGGGATTGAATCACGCGTTCCGTTTGTTGGAGAATAAGTGACAGTTAGGGTAATACTTTCATTGACGTCAAGTGAAGTAGGGTACGGCTTACTTGTACTCAGGATAGAAAAAGGTGCAGTAATACCATCAATAGAATTTAGATGAAAGGGGGAGCTTCCTGTATTTTTTAGTTCGAGAGTTTTTGCAATGGATACAGTTCCTGTGTCAACAATTCCAAAATCAGTAATAAGAGAAGTAATTGTAATTCCTGTGGAAATTCTTCTGCCATGTACTTTTATGAATTTTACGATACTACATGGTTCGAAAGTAACACCTATGGAATCAGTGAATTCACCGATTGTTAAAGGTGCAAATGAAATTGAAACTTGCTGCTGATCCGTTACTGCCTGCCCATCGTTTAGATCTATTGAAAATGGTTTGTGAGCTGAGACTGATGATACTTTTGTACCACTTGATAATCCATCAATTTTAAGTGTAATTTGTTTATTTACTGTACGCTGAGTGCAGTTTGTTACATCGCCAAATTCAATATCGTCTGAACTGAAGGAAAATGTTGTTCCCTGTTTTGAACCACTTATCGTAAAATTAGTAGTAGAGTTACACTTATCAGCAACAATAGGAATTACATCACCAACAATAGTTACCTGACTGACAGGTTGAAAACGAACTCGTAGTTTTGCACTTAGATTTGGATTGATAACAAGCGGTAGGTTTAGGAACTGAATATTCGGATTAACGGATTGCTTGCTGATTACCAAAGGAATCAAGCCTGGATTTGTGAGTACAAGGGTTGTATCACGCAGTGAATCACAAGCTTGCAAAGGAACGAAGTCAATATTTTTTAAATCGGTTGTAAATACGGGAGTAGTGATGATACCTTGTAATTTAACTCGTAATGTATCATTGCAAGAACCGATGGAGTAACTTATTGCAAGCTCGGAGGAGAATGTACCGTCGCTACTTGAGCTGAAGTTAATGGTTATGGGTATTTTTTCCTTTGGTTTTGCAGTTTTAGGGAAAGTGATATTATTTACCAAGCTATATCCTGCAGCAGGGGTAACGCTTCTTCCTGAGATTACGAGATCAATATCTCCGTTATTGGTTATCTCGATGGTTGTATCTCGCCCTTTGTTGTCGCATGAAAGAATAGTTCCAAAATTAACGGAAGAAGTACTGAGTGCAACTTTAGTAATATCTTTTGACCCGGTGAGAGTCAGCCTTCGAGCTACGTTACATGGGGTTACTACAAAATCGGCATACCCTTCTGTTGTATCACTTTTTTGAGGAGTAAACCGAAAAACAAACGTAATGGTTTTACCGTCACGGATTGTTACCGGTAGTGTAGGTGAAACTAAACTATATCCTTCTGATGTAGTAATTGTTTCGAATCTAATATCTTCCCTCGTATCGTTTTGAACTTTTACTGAATCCAGTTTACTTGACTGGCAATCACTTAGTTTGCCGAAATCGAGTTTGTTTTTGGAGAAAGAATAACTGATAGACCTCACGGTAATCACTGTAGGGGCGGAAGTATCAACGCAACCGTCACTATTCTTCACAATCACTCTATAGCTTCCCACAGCCTTTGCATAGTAGGTTTGTTTGGTTTCTAATGGGATTGTCACACCGTCCTTTGTCCACTCGTAGCTGTCGGCAGAGCCGGCAAATAAACTTATGGAATCACCGGAGCATAAGAGAAGGGAGCTGGCTGTTATTTGAGCAACGGGTGATGAAGTGACCTTTACTTCCTTTTCTTCCGATTCCGGATAGCAATTATTAGAAAGTTGTGCCTGAACTCTATACATTCCTGAAGTAGTTGCAACGAACGAATTTCCTGTCTCACCTAGAATAGCATTATTGTTCTTGAACCATTGCAAGGGTACACCTGTCATGGTGGTTGTAAGAGTTACACTACCTCCTGAGCAAAACGAAAGTGGACCCGAAGCTGCAATGTCCGGATATTGATCTGGGCGTTTTTCTACTGTAATTATGTTGAATGCAGAATTCCAGTTATACGAACGTCCGCGTCCATAAGAAGGATTTGCCGACATTGTACTATTATCTGTTTCATCCTGGCTGTATCTAAACGCTAATACACGGTACACACAACTAAATCCGCACGGAATACTTGGCAGCACATCGTCGTAAGTGGTAGTTTGGCTCGATAGAATATTTGCTTTAACCCTCCAATTTCCAATTACAGAACCGACTGGATAAGAAGTCCCTTGCTTTGGCATATCAGATAAAACAAAATTGACTGTGTCAGCAGAGGCTGCCCACAGTACAATATATCCTTGAATATTATCAGACGGATTAGGGTCTGTTGCCGGAAGCCATGTTAAATGGACGGTATTTCCTATTAGTGTGTATAAAAGTGATTCATTACCCAACTTAGGAATACGTAGAGACCTCAAGTACCTGCTGTTGGAATCTACGGTTGCAGAAGCACCTATGTTTGGAAGCCCTTTTGTGATGTTGGCTGCACTTTCGTAAGTTTTGTTCCCTGTTCCATAGTAATCGGTAAGTCGATATCCCGGATGCACCCGGACACTACCTGTAATTGCACCCGGATGCTGAAGTTTGGGTTGGGGCAGTGCTGCATATTGTCCGGTGTTTGTCCCATGAGAAAGGGCATGAACATGATTGCCGGAGGCATCAAGGATTTGAACTATATCTGCATTTTGAGAGATGATAAGAGAGAGGCTTTTCCAGTTATCTCCGCTTGGGAAAGTAAGTGTATCAAAAACATTCAGGTCATCGGCTTCTACTTCAATGTATCCATCGGCTTTCGAAACATCAATCACATTTCCGTTTGTACGATGGTTAATGACGATAATCGTACCTCCTCTTAGGTTCTTCCACAGGGGAATATCTTTGAAACGTATTCCAGATTGCCATTGATCCAGATTTGCAGTGTTGTCGTGCAGGGTATAACCTGCGATGGAAAGATTATCCTGAATGACTAAGAGTTCAGTAAATTGATTTTTAGGGTCGGGCGCGTAATTATATTCACTTACCACTATGGATTGTGACCGTAGCGGATAGGTGAATAAAATAAGGAGTAAGATAAATATTGAAGTACCGGAAATACGGCGGTAAGTTTGTTGCATTTTATTTTAGCGGGGAATTGGAACAATTTGCACTATTCACTCTGCGAAAATAGAGTAACTTCTGCTATTATACAACTTTGTTTTGTTTTGGAGGGGTGTTTTTGTAAGAATTTGCGACAGGTGATAAAAATAGGGCTACTAAATACGTTATAACAGCATAAAAAGGCTACTACTTCTTTCGTTTCAACCGGTACAGCTCCACCGCTTTTTGGTGTTGTGCATACGTTTTTGAAAACGTGTGTTCACCTTCACCTGTAGATACAAAATAAATGTAGTCGTGTTTTTCGGGGTCAAGTGCCGCTTCAATAGAAGCGATTCCGGGCGAATTGATTGGTCCGGGTGGCAATCCTTCATAGCGATAGGTATTATATGGGCTGTCAATTTCCAAATCACGGTATAGCAACCTGCGCTGTTCTCCGAGTGCATACTGCACAGTCGGGTCAGCTTCGAGTTTCATTTTCTTTTCAATCCGATTGATATAGACACCTGCAATACGTTTTCTTTCATCGTGCTGCGGTGTTTCGGATTCAACAATCGAAGCAAGGGTAAGTATTTCCCTTCTCGATTTATCCGATGCTTTTGCTGCCGCTGCAAACTTCTCACTCCATATCTTATCCTGTTCATCCAGTAACTTATCCAAAACCTCATTTACTGATTGTTTCCAGAAAAAATTATACGTGTTCGGCATAATAAATCCTTCAACCGATTTACCCTTGATATTCCGGGCGTGAAGTAATGAATCAGAAGTTGCGAGCTGCATAAAAGCTGATGAATCAATACCCACCTGTTTGGAAGCAATTGATGCAAATTTAGTGAGTGAGATACCCTCGGGGAACACCACATTTACAGTGAACGATTGTTTGCCTGAAAATATAGAGCGAAGAAGCTGCCAATGAGATTGATGGGCTGAAAAGCGGTAATAACCTGCATATAAACGTTTGTTATAGAGGGAGGCATATATTTTTGCTGTCCATTTGAAGATGAAAGGCGATGAAATTGCCTTTTTTTCGGCAAGGATATCGGTTGCTTTCGCTATTGTTGTTTTAGAAGGGATTTGAATGTCAATCTGTGATTCAATAGGGAGTGGTCTGAATAGTTGCCAAACAACTATCCCACAGAACAAAAGGAATGAAAACAGTATAGACAGCACTATTCTTTTAATCTTCATGGTGGTTCATGTTATGAGTAAAACGGTAAGAATTTCGAGCTGTTTTTTGTACTTTGAATAGAAAATTCTGTTTTGGAATGCTCGGCATAATTGAGTGTAATTTCTTCGTTTACTTCAATTTTGTTGTAGAAATCTTCCGGTACTGTATATTCTTTTCCATTAACAGTTATGGAATAAAAAGCATATCTGTTTCTGATTCCATGGAATTTATCAGTAATCGTAGTTCTGCAAATCACTTTCATACCCGATTCAATATCGCGATTGTACGGCGTAATCAACCGGGGAATGCGAAGTGCCTGAATCATTGATGGTAATAAGACAATGAACAGAGGAATACTTAACGCAAATGAGTTGAAAAACATGACAAAATCATAATCCGCAGCTAAAAATTTGAAGAACAGAAAAATCCATACAGGAATTAATGCCCACCTGAAAGAACGAACTGCTCTCTTATTTCTTGTACGTCGAAGATACTGTTCTTCATTTGAATCCAAAGGATATGATGATTCGCTGAACGAAGGGGTAGAGATGCTGCGGGCATCGTGAAGCGGTGAGCCATCTAATTTTGTATCATATATTTGCTTGCTGCTTATTCCTGTGCTACTCTCAATAAGACGAATATCGAGTATTGTTCCTGCATGTGGTAACTTGGTGACTTCAATACGGTCATTAACATGGAATTTTGAATAATTACTGCTATTTACTTCAATTACCTTGCCGCCTACAATGAATGTATAGGAATGACTACTACGTGTACTGTTGCTACTGGATGTGTGGGTTTCCTTCTTGTCTTCGATGATGCCCGAAATTATTGTTTTAACACCACCTTGAATATCCTTACGCTGCTGATAGAAATTTACAACCACTATCAGAATACCCATTGCTCCGAATATTGGTGCGAATATTCTAAAAGGTAGAAAATCCTCACCCATTTTGAAAAAAAATGCTGCCGCACCAAGAATGATGGTAAGTATAATCAATGATAATACAGTACCTGTCCGGTGACCTTTACGAAGAGTGTCTATCTCATCGGGAGTGAGGTTAACAGATTTTTCGGAATAACTCATGAGAGGTAGAGAATGGTTACTAACAACAGGGGATTTATATTGCTAAAATAATAAACTCCACTCTCCGGTTCTTCTGGCGTCCTTGCTCAGTATCATTAGGTAAAACAGGCTGTGATTTACCTAATCCTTGTGTTTCAATTTGTGAACGTTGCACGCCCTGTTTAACGAAGAATTCCAAAACTGCCTCGGCTCTTTCCTTCGAAAGTTGAACGTTATATTCGTCGCTTCCGATGTCGTCGGTGTGTCCGTTAATCATGATACGGGTAGTCTGATTACGGCGTAAGACATCAGCCATACGCTTGAGTTCAGGGTAGGATTCAGGTTGGATAACAGATTGCTTGTAGTCGAAAAAGAGATTGTTCAGGAGGACTTTTTGCCCGACTTCCAAGGGGACAAGAGTAAGATCATACCGAACAGTTCTAAATTGCTTGAGTTCACGTAAATCCAGATGTTCCGATACAGGGATTGCATTTTCGCCTTCTGCTCTAAAACCATAGATATTTCCGGCAGGAAGAACTATTTTATACTCCCCAGTATTTGGATTAGTCTGAGCCATCCCTACTTCTTTACCTGTTTTGAGGTCTTCATAAAGGATTGTTGCGCGAACAGGTTGCTGGGTTTTGGCATTGTAAACATTGCCTTCCACAAGTACAGCCGGAGCAACTTGCAGCGACGGAGGGGGTATGATATGATATATATCGCTATTATCCATTTTTCCCCGAGAGGATACATAATAGGCGTTTACTCCCGATACATCCACGGTATAGTATGCATCGCCGCCTACGGAATTAACTTTCGGTCCCATATTAAGGGGTTCACTCCAGTTCATCCATGTAGAATCTAAGCGTGTACTTACAAAAATATCTTTATCTCCGTATCCATTATGTCCGCTGGATGAGAAAAACATAGTTCGTGTATCCGGCGCAAGGAAAACCGTAGATTCGTCTCCCGCTGTATTGATTGTCTTGCCTATGTTTCTCGGTGTAGTCCATGTTGAATCCGCTTCCTGAAAACTAACGTAAATATCCTGATTGCCATACCCTTCGTCCCTATTAAGGCACATAAGGAGTGTTTTCCTGTCGCTGGAAAGTGAAAAATGCCCGTAATTATTGCGGCTGTAATACCCTATTATGTTAAGAGATTTAGGATTGCTCCATCCACCTGCGATTCTCTGGGCTATTGATGTTCCGCCGCGTGGAGCAGCATTACGTACATATTCATTTCCGAGCAGCATTTGTGTTCCGTCGGGTGTTATCCCGCATACAAAATTTGGATACACATCATTAAGCGGGCTACCGATATTCTTTCCCTTCGAGAATGTTTTGCCGTCGGGCAAGAGTTCTGAGTACCAAATGTCGGTAGCTTCTGAGCCATTAACATTTTCAAGATGGTTACTTCTGCTGAAATATAAGGTTTTACCATCGGGAGAGATAACAGGAGCAAGTTCATTCGTTCCGGAATTTATTTCCGGTCCTAATTTTTCAACTTTAATTTCGGACGCAAACTGCGTTACATTAATATCTGCATGAATACTGTCTGGAGCGTTACTGAGA
>CALMMI010000334.1 GCA_937868245.1 uncultured Ignavibacteria bacterium
TCAACAACTAACAAATGTAGAATTTATGTCCAGTTTTTAGGGGGTCGGTACAGTATAAAAACAACGAAATAAAAATATATTAACATTTGTTATCGTTACGGAAATTGCAGTTAATGTAAATTGCATGAAATTACATTCTATAAAAGCTTTGTATGTAAGTGATTGAAGATACCAGATCATGACTCTCTTTTCCAAAGCTATACTGGGTTTGAAGTCGTGATATAAAAATACTGCAACCAAACGAAGTAAAAAATCTCCACTATAATTGCTTGCTTTAGTCGAAAAGAAATCCGAAGCAAAAAACATAACCTATGATTGATTTTTTGTTTAATCTTAAAGTAAGAAACGAAACCCTATTCTATTATGGGTTAGTCTGCCTTGTTTCTTCAATTATCTTTTTATTTCTTACCAAAACAACCTCCGTTCAGGTTTACAATGTAAATGCTTGGTATAAACCCTTTAAGTTTGCATTCTCAACATTTTTATTTTCATGGGCAATGGCATGGTACTGCTATTACTTGCCATCATTTAATAGTAAGCTGTTTAATTGGTCAATTATTATTCTGCTGGGGTTTGAAATAATTTATATTGCCATTCAGGCAAGTAAAGGACAGCTGTCACATTATAATTTAAGTACACCGATGTATTCTGCCCTGTACTCGATGATGGCATTAGCAGCAACGTTGGTAACAATTTATACAGCTTATGTAGGCATCTTATTCTTTATAAACGACTTCCCTTTATTACCGAACTATTATTTATGGGCAATACGGTTCAGTATTATCATTTTCGTAGTGTTTTCATTTGAAGGGTTTGTAATGGGGTCACGCTTAACCCATACTATTGGCGGAGATGATGGAGGAGTAGGAATTCCACTGCTGAATTGGAGTACAAAGTATGGTGATCCAAGAATTGCTCATTTTATAGGTATGCACGCACTTCAAGTTTTGCCAGTTTTATCATTCTACATTCTAAAAAACACGAAAGCCACGTTTGCTCTTTCTGTTGTATATGTGTTGCTTGCTATCTTTACTCTGGTTCAAGCTCTCCAGGGAAAACCTTTATTCAAATCTAAAATTCAGCAACAAAGTGAAATTACCCGTTAAAAACTTATAAAAATTTTTGTACTTGGCTAGACTTTCGTAATTATTAGACATCCGGCGGAAAATTCGGCTTTACAATGATTGTTTTGTAATATCATATCTTGTGAGAAGTGTACCAGATTGTCTATCTCAACAAAATGGTAACTTGTTTATTTGTCAAAATAATATAGTATAATTGTTATGACAACTGCTTGATGTTCCAAGCATACTAAAGTTTAGCTCCTATTTACAATTCTGGATTTACAAGTATGTTTATCAATTAACAAAAACGCCGAAGCAATCAAATTGCTTCGGCGTTTTTAATTTAATCGACTGCGGAATTATTGATTCGCTTCAACACCCTTTGCTGCAATCAAATTAAGCGCGCTGCCTGCGGCAAACCACCCGATTTGATTTTCGTTGTAGGTATGTTTTAATGGAATATTTTCCATTGTACCGTCTTCGTGCCAAACGGTTGCTGTTAACGGCATACCCGGAGCAAGGTCTTTTACATTGATTGAAACTCTGTCGCCTTCACGGAATTTATCGTAATCTGCAGGGTTTTCAAACGTAACAGGTAACATCCCTTGTTTCTTAAGGTTTGTTTCATGAATACGGGCAAATGATTTTACGATAATTGCCTTTCCACCCAAATGGCGCGGCTCCATTGCAGCGTGCTCGCGGCTTGAACCTTCGCCGTAATTCTCGTCACCCACAACTACCCAGCCAAGTCCCGCTGCTTGATACGCACGGGCAACTACAGGAACTTCTGCATACTCGCCTGTAAGGGCATTTTTTACCGAGTTAGCAGTATTGTTGATATAGTTAATAGCACCGATAAGCATATTATTCGATATATTCGTAAGGTGTCCGCGGAAACGAAGCCACGGACCGGCTGCCGAAATATGGTCGGTTGTACATTTACCTTTTGCTTTAATCAAAAGAGGCATATCTACAAACTGCTCTTCTGAATTTGGTATAAAAGGATGCAAACGTTCCAAACGTTCCGAACCTTCTTTGATAATAACTTCAATATCAGAACCGGGTGCTGCAGGAGCTACAAACCCTTGTGAATCAGGAAGGAAACCGTTCGCAGTTAATTCTTCTCCTGTTGGAGGAACAAGCATCACGCCGTTGATTGGCTCTTTTGTAAAATTAATGGTCAAATCTCCGGCAAGCGCAAATCCGATAACCGTTTCAGGAGATGCAACAAAAGCATGGGTTTCGGCTATACCGTCGTTACGTCCGGTAAAATTCCTGTTAAATGATGTGATAATTGAGTTCTTATCACCTTTTTTCACATCGTGGCGTTTCCACTGTCCGATACAAGGTCCGCAGGCATTTGCAAATATCATTCCGCCGACTGCTTCAATTTTTGATAAGAATCCGTCACGTTCAATTGTTGCACGTACTTGTTCACTGCCGGGATTAATAGTTAATTCAGATTTTGATTTTAGTCCGTGTTGTGCTGCAAAATCCGCAATTTCAGCAACTCTGCTTATATCCTCATAACTTGAGTTTGTACATGATCCGATAAGTGCTACACGTAATTCTTGGGGCCAGTTGTTTTCTTTTACAGCCACAACAAAATCAGAAATTGTGAGAGCGCGATCTGGAGTGAATGGACCGTTGATATGCGGTTCGAGAGCCGAAAGGTCGATTTCAATAACACTGTCGTAATATTGTTCTGGGTTTTGAGCTACTTCATTATCTGCGCGAAGATGTTCGGCAATTTGAGAAGCAAGTGAAGCAACTTCTGCACGGTCAGTTGCGCCGAGGTATCTGCCCATTGCTTCATCGTAAGGGAAAATAGAAGTTGTTGCACCGATTTCAGCACCCATATTGCAAATTGTACCTTTGCCTGTTGCCGAAAGTGTTGCACAACCGTCACCAAAATATTCGATGATTGCTCCTGTCCCGCCTTTTACGGTTAGGATTCCGGCAAGTTTAAGGATAATATCCTTAGGGGAAGTCCATCCTGAGAGTTTTCCGGTAAGTTTTACACCGATAACTTTCGGGAATTGAAGTTCCCATGCCATGTCCGACATAACATCCACAGCATCGGCACCGCCAACACCAATTGCCACCATACCAAGTCCGCCTGCATTTGGAGTGTGTGAATCTGTACCAATCATCATTCCACCTGGGAAAGCGTAGTTTTCCAATACCACTTGGTGGATAATCCCTGCACCGGGTTTCCAGAATCCGATGCCGTATTTTTTAGAAACAGAAGCAAGAAAGGCAAATACCTCATCATTTTCTATTAATGAACGTTCCATGTCCGATTGCGCTCCCGATTCAGCCCTGATTAGGTGGTCGCAATGAACGGTTGAAGGTACTGCAACCTGAGGAATTCCCGCGCTCATAAATTGGAGCAAAGCCATTTGCGCTGTAGCGTCTTGCATTGCTACCCTATCAGGACGGAAATCTACATACGATTTACCGCGCTTATACTCGGCAGGTGCACCGTCGAGATGGGCATAAAGTACTTTTTCAGTAAGAGTTAATGGGCGGTTCAACAAGGCACGGGCAGCAGAAATTTTAGACGGGTATTCGGCATATACGCGCCGAATCATGGGAAGATCAAAAGGCATTACAACACCATAATAAAATGAATAATAAGAGAGTCTTTTGCTTTATTTTCTTTTCTTTGTAATTCAATCGGCAATCTTAGAACGTAATCGTAATTGTACCGGTCGCTTCGTCAAATTCAGTCGTAAATGTTTGAAGTGAAGGAGCAGATTGACCGCCGATATGCTGAGCAAAATTTCCTTCGGCAGTACTATACTGAGCTTGATGGAGATTACATATCGCCTTATTGCTCGAAGGGTCTTGTACAGAGCCACCTTCATGTTGGCATAGTGTGGACATAGTTCTGAATTTTTTATCGGCTGTATGGACAACAATTACAGCACGTCCGTTATTATTAGTACCTAAAACACGACGAATGCTATCACCAACATTAGTCAAAGACGGTTCATTTGCAAGTACAAGTGTTGCTTTAACACCAGTGCTAGCTATAATGAAACTTGAGCTGGAATCAGTTGAACATCCACCCAAACACCCACCGAGTGTAATTACACCGCCGAGTACCGTTAATTGTCCGGCAGCTTTTAAGAAGCTCCGGCGAGTTTGATCTTGCGTTTTCATAGTTATACCTTAGAAAGTACTAAAAATAGAGTGAATTGAGATAGCTGTTATTGATTAATATCAACTTCTCCTTCCATAAGATATAGCGTAACGAAGAATGGTTACTACAAATTTACCGTTTTTTATTGACAGAGAATTTATAGTTATATACTTTAATTTGAAAAGAACGTTTTCAAGTTTTATCAATTCATAATTGATAACT
>CALMMI010000335.1 GCA_937868245.1 uncultured Ignavibacteria bacterium
AACCGCCCTGTCATGCTGAACTCGATTCAGCATCTCCGCTTGCATTGCGAATTAGTACGACCAGACAGCAACGGAGATCCTGAATCGAGTTCAGGATGACAATCGTGAGTATTTTACTCTTATGTCATTAAATTCTATAGCAGTTGTCTTTCAAAACTGACTCAAGGACATAACAACTGTTTAGGTTGTTCTTTTTCCACATTAAAACGTCAACTGATACTGCAAGCTCGCCTGATACTCCCGAAATGAAGGATTCCCTGAAACAGCCTGTGCGTAATCATAATTATTGGAATTGACGGTAAGTATCAACTGCGATGCTGAGGTAAGTTGATACGCAGCCGATAACCGTCCGATGATTTGATTATCCTGCCCGATTGTTTGCACAAAACTATACCCACCTGTGAGTGATACCGTCAGCTTGGTGTCCAGATAACTGTTGCTGACCGTTTCCGAAAGATTGAGGGCTTTAGTATTCAGGTATGTAGTGAATATGGAGGTGTAAAATACACTCGATGTAAAGCTTAGTGTCGGCTCAAGTGAAAGTGTGTGCATAAGTGACCACAGTGATGTATTGCTGTTGGTACTGACTGAAGTGAATATATTCTTATCATCCATGTTTTGGTACGCAAACGATGCCGAAAGTGCATGATTTGCACCCCAACCTGAAAAATTCCATCGTGGTGAAACTGACAGCATCTGGAAGATATTCTGCACCCGCATCGTATCGTTTACGTGGGTAGAGCGCAATCCGTAATTGGAATACTGAATATCCAAACCAAGATTATCCAAAATTTGGGCGGAAGTTAAAAACGACCCGATCATCCTTCTGGTAGAAGAAAGCCGCGTATTCCGAAGATTATTATACCGCATACCGAACGACCCCCGCAGCAGAAGTTTACTCTCGAAAAGTCTGACGGACGGGGCGATTGTGGCTTCAAGAATATCATTCTGGAGCTGCACATACCCGAGCGACACATACCCCGGACCTATCCACTGTGAGTTTAACCGTACATTCCAAGCAGAGGCAGGTGTAATGAGAATCGACAGTTTTGCCGCTCCGTCAATTTGTGAAGAATACCGCGGAGTAAAAAGGAAACTCGGAACTTTCGGTACATTTTCTCCTGCAAGCTCCGGTGAGTGAATATCGTTTGAAAATGCTGATACACCTATTTCACCGTTCATGGAAATAATTCCCGAAAAGGGAAGTCCGAAATTTAGGGTAGCCGCCAAGTTTTCAGTAGGCAGCGGAGAAGTGGAATCTGCTGTTAATGAAGAAGCATTGTCGATTGCTTGAATTGCATTGAGATGCACAAAATATTCGTTTTCGTCTCCATAACCGAGTTTTAGGGCGGTAAGCGTCCGTTTGTATTCCCCGAGGAAACCTACGGTTGTATCTTTAGCACGGGCTTGCCGCGCAATACCATACAAACCTGCAATACGGAATTTACCGGGATTTGCCTCGAACCCGCCACCAAGCATTCGGACATCACCGAACGAAAGTTCGGAATACTTGGTAGAAAAATAGCCCGCATGAACAGTAAGCCAGCCGAAGCGCGGACTCATACCGAATTGATTGAACGGTTGCTGAAATCCAAGTCCGCTTGTGGCAGCATAAATTTCAAAAGGAATATCAACTTTATCGTAAAGGGAAATGTTTGCTTTGAATATTCCGCGGGCAGACAACGGCGGCATACGCGGTTTCCATGATGAATCCTGGCTGGAGGAGGTATATCCGTCAACGGACAGGTAGGTTGCACCATGAAAAGTAATCCCCGGTTCTTGAGCAAACGCAGGACTCCCGCATAAAAACAATGCAGTTACAGCAATGAAAATCTGTGTAATCAGTGCGCCTGAAGTCATTGAATTGATAAAACGAAAGCGGTAAAATTAGTTCGAAGGCAAATGAAAAATTAATCAGGTGGAATCCATTCCAAGAAAACAAAGTTCAATTTACGAAGAAACAAGTAAATGATAAACAGGCGTTACTTTTTTCTTGTTTGGCTTACAGAGGGGGTAGGGTTTTATCCTAAATTTGATTTCCAACGGTAGTAGGGGTGGGAATATCGTTAATGCAAATTTTTATGTAATGGTAGAATTCTAAAATTTGAATCGTTTCATATTATGAATGTTAAAATCTTATATTCCCTTTTTTGAGAGGGTAGGCAAGAAGCCACCCCGTCCTTCGGACACCCCTCCAAGGGAGGGGAATTTGTTTTAGGCGGGATTACGACTTACATTCCCCTCCTTTGGAGGGGCAGGGGTGGTTAGTCCTGCAGGTAGCAGCCGGCAGCCACCCCGTCCTTCGGACACCCCTCCAAGGGAGGGGAATTCATTCAGAATGAACTGCTTTACGTCCAAAATTCCCCTCCTTTGGAGGGGCAGGGGTGGTTAGTCCTGCAGGTAGCAGCCGGCAGCCACCCCGTCCTTCGGACACCCCTCCAAGGGAGGGGAATT
>CALMMI010000336.1 GCA_937868245.1 uncultured Ignavibacteria bacterium
GATACACCAGTCAAATTCCTGTTCGTTCATACCTTTCCATGCGTACACTGCTATTCCGTTTGCTGCAATTGCTGCAGCTGCATGGTCTTGGGTAGAGAAGATATTACATGATGACCATGTAACTTCCGCTCCAAGTTCGATAAGAGTCTCGATAAGCACAGCAGTTTGAATTGTCATGTGAAGACAGCCCGCAATACGTGCGCCTTTTAGTGGTTTCGATGCACCGAATTCTTTACGGATAGCCATCAAGCCGGGCATTTCTGCTTCGGCAAGGTGCATTTCCTTACGTCCCCATGCCGCAAGCGACATGTCTCGAACGCAATATTTACCAACACTATGATTTACATTTTGGGGCATAAAAGCAGCTTTGCCGTTTGTATGACCATTTTTTGTATGGTTTTCTGTTGCTGTCAGCATACATGATACCTTTAATAATTTAATAAAATTTGTTACTATGCTAAGGTTTTGAAAGAATCAACTAAGTTCAATTCTTCCCAAGGGAAATGTCCGCGACCGAAGTGTCCGTAAGCCGCTGTTTCGCGGTAAATAGGACGGCGGAGGTTCAAGCGATGAATGATTCCTGCCGGAGTCATGTCGATATTGTTTTGAATATGATTTGCAATTGCGTCTTCGGATACTACACCGGTTCCATGGGTATCAACACGCATAGAAACAGGTTGTGCCACGCCGATTGCATACGAAACTTGTATTGTGCATTCTTTTGCAAGACCTGCAGCCACGATATTCTTTGCAAGGTGACGTGCAGCATACGCAGCCGAACGGTCCACTTTCGTCGGGTCTTTACCCGAGAATGCACCGCCGCCGTGAGGAGCTTTACCACCGTATGTATCTACGATGATTTTACGTCCGGTAAGACCTGTGTCGCCGTGAGGTCCGCCGATTTCAAATTTTCCGGTTGGATTGATATGGTATTTTGTGTGTTCGTCCAGATATTCTGCGGGGATTGTTGTTTTGATTACGTGGGTAAGAACATCATTATGAATTTGCTCTTGTGATACTCCGCCGTCATGCTGAGTTGAAACAACAACAGTATCAACACGTTGAACATCACCGTTTTCATTGTACTCAACAGTTACCTGTGCTTTTGCATCAGGGCGTAAGTACCCGATAAGACTTGGATGATTCTTACGAATATCGGCAAGTTTGTAAACAAGGTTATGAGAGTAAACGATAGCAGCAGGCATCAATTCAGCAGTTTCAGTACAAGCATAGCCAAACATCATACCTTGGTCACCTGCTCCGCCCGTATCAACTCCCATTGCAATATCAGGAGATTGACGGTTGATAACATTTACTACTGCACATGAATCGCAATCGAAACGGTATTCGGCTTTTGTATAGCCGATGTCGCGAATAACTGCACGTACAAGAGTTGGAAGGTCAATATATGTTGTAGTTGTGATTTCACCACCTACTACGATAAGCCCTGTGGTTGCAAAACATTCACAAGCAACACGTCCTGTTGGATCGGCAGCAAGAACTGCGTCTAATACTGCGTCGGATACTTGATCACATACTTTGTCGGGATGTCCTTCGGAAACAGATTCCGATGTAAAGAGATATTTACCCATTGATAATAATAGTTTTAGTATAAAAATATAAGGTATTAATTTTGTTCTTCTTCAAGTTTTACGTTCTATCAATTTCACTCGAATCACCTACATTCAACTTAGAAAATTTTCCACGTACTACTGCATTGTTTCCTATAATGGATTGTTCCAAAAGTGACGAAGTAACAGTTGCGCCGTCGCTTATGATAGTATCGCGAATCACGCTGTCGATAACTGTTGCACCTTCTGCTACCGTAGCATACGGTCCGATAATGGAATTTTCTACCTTTGCAGTTGGAGCAATGAATACAGGCGGAATTACAACTGAGCAAGGAAACGTTCTATTGAGCGGATGATTGTCGAGCAAATATCTGTTTGTATCGAGCATAGTTTCCGGTTTACCGCAATCGTACCAACCTTCAACAGGGAATGTTGTGAATTTCTCACCTCGGTCAATCATCATTTGAAGTGCATCGGTAAGCTGGTATTCCCCGCGATTACGCAGGTTGTTAACCATCATTTCGTCCAAACAGGTCGTCAGAAGTCCCGGGTTTTGGATAAAATACAACCCGACGAGTGCAAGATGCGAGGTAGGGTTTTCCGGTTTTTCAACGAGTTTTGTAATGTAGTTATCAACTGTTTCTACAACCCCGAATCTACGCGGGTCTTCTACAGTTTTTACACCGAGTGTACTATACTTCGATTCTGTAGCTAGCGCTAAATCCACATCAACAATAGTATCACCCGAAATTATCAGAAGAGGCTCATAGGGGGTGAATGTTTTGCGGGCAATACATATTGAATGTCCCAAACCATGCCGTTCTTCCTGTTCAACAAACTCTACTTTC
>CALMMI010000337.1 GCA_937868245.1 uncultured Ignavibacteria bacterium
TTACCGTTTGATTGTTGTGGGAGATCTGTAATTAAACAGTTTAAAGATTGAACTACTGATACAAACTTTACAATCAACGTGTCATAACCAAGTTGAACTTTCCATGATTGAATATCGGAAGGGGTATGTAATGATATTTGGAACTGCTGACCGGGAGTAATGAAAACTCTTGACGGATTCAGGGAAAATACACGTTCTTGTTTTGGTTGAACAGTTACTATTACAGTATCAACAGAGGTGCAACCTGTTTCGTTGTTTACGGTTAGAATGTACCTTGTCGTTTCTTTGGGTGATGCTGACGGGTGGGAAATGTTTGGATTGTCTAATCCCTCAATCGGTTGCCATTTATAGGTTTCTCCAAACTCAGGAATTACCCCAAGATACGTTGTTTCACCCACACACAGAAAACGATCAGGTCCAGCGAATGCAATCGGGGTAAGCAATGCATGTACGGTTACAAATGCTGAATCAATGCATAATCCGTTAGAAACTACTACTTTGTATGTAGTCTTTAAATTTGGAGTACAGATTGGATTGGGAATATCAGGGTTGTCTAACCCTGTACTTGGATACCATTTATAGGTGTTGCCACCGCTTGCTGTTAATTGCACACTCGAACCAATACAAACAGAGGTATCGCTGCTCACGTTAACGCTAAGCAATCCACCCGAAATTACAACAGTATCAAAGGTGCTGCATCCCGAGCTATTGGTTACGGTAAGAATATACTGAGTTTCAATACCCGGGCTTGCCATTGGATTTGCTATATTCGAGTCGTCAAGTCCTTCTTGCGGTTGCCAAGTATAAGAATATCCCGGCTGAGGGGACATACCGAGTTGTATTTTTTCTCCAGTGCATGATGATTGATCTAGCCCTGCATTAGCAATTGGTAGGGGATTGACTGTAATTAACACTGAGGCAGAATCTTTACATGCTCCGCTTGAAACAACAACTTTATATCTGGTAGTAGAACCTGGCGATGCAATCGGATTTTCGATGTTCGCGTTGTCCAACCCATCAGCAGGAGACCACGAATACTCACTACCACCGCTTGCCAAAAGCTGAATACCTGAACCATCACAAACAGCGGTATCATTCGTTGCAACAGCAGTTAGGGTGTTTACCATAGTTACAAAAACTGTGTCATAACCCATGCATCCTTCGGTATTTGTAACTTTCAGGATATATTGAGTAGCAGAGTCGGGAGATACAGTTGGGTTTGCTTTTGTTCCATCATCTAAATAGGTTGACGGTTGCCATTGATAACTATATCCGGCTTCGGGTACTGTTCCGATTTGTGTTTTTGCTCCTTTACAAACTGTTTTATCTGCTCCTGCATTTACTTTTAAGTTCTTTATGGATACCATTACCGTATCTTTAGCAATACAGCCTAAAGTATTAGTTGCCGTTACAATATATTGTGTTGATTTGAGCGGGATACAAACCGGGTTTGCCTTCGTAGGGTCGTCAAGGTACGTTGTTGGAAACCATGAATATGTTATGCCGTTTTCCGGTGCTGAGCCTAGTTCTGTTTTCGACCCGGGGCATACTATTTTATCCGTTCCGGCATGTACAAGGAAGGCAGGAGCAACATTTACAGTTACAAATGCTGAATCAATACAATCTCCTGACGTTACAATAACACGGTATTTAGTTGTTACCAAAGGTGATGCTATCGGATTTGCTATCCTTGGATTACTCAATCGTGTTTGAGGATACCATGAATACACTTTTCCACCCCCTGCAACCAGTTGGGTTGATGAACCCTTGCAAATCGTAATATCTTTTGATACTGTGATTTTATTGGCTACTGATACAAGAACCGATGCGTTTCCAAAACACCCGTCACGAGTTACTGTAAGGTAATATCGTGTTGTTGCCATAGGGGATGCAATTGGATTTGATAGTAAAGGATTGTTCAATCCATCAGTAGGACTCCATGAATATGTCTCGCCATGCTTTGCAGTATCGCCAATTTGAACGCTTGTATTCGGACAAACAATTTGGTCTTTTCCTGCATTTACAATGAATTTTGGAGTTACATTCACTATAACAAAAGCTGAGTCAACACATAAACCATTTGTGACTGTTACGGTGAATCGAGTGGTTGTTTTTGGGGATGCAATTGGGTTTGCAATTGTACTGTCGCTCAAATACTTAGCGGGAGACCACGACAATTTACCCTCTGCCGCAACGAGCAACTGAACACTTTCCCCTTCGCAGATGGTTTCGACAGGTGCTATTCTAGGTTTCTGAGCAATTTTAATGTAAACAGATGAAAAAGATTCACATTCACCTGAAAGTATTTTTAAAGTATATTCAGTTGTTGTACTTGGGCTTGCAATAGGACTGGAACTGTTAGGTCTGTCTAAACCGTCAGCTGGTATCCATGAATATGTATAACCTTGTACACCCGGTCGCCCTATCTTTATACTTGCACCTGCACATATTGTTACTGTATCAACAGTAAGATTGCAATCTAAGTATAAACAATGCTTGCCAAAGGTATAATCCATAAAGTTAGGTAAACCTGCCTGGCAAGCGGTATATAATTTTACAGCACTGTCTCTGTAACTACATGCAATTCCCCTGATATTGGGATTATCTATGGATTCAAGATATTTTCTATTGAAAGATGCTATATACAATTTACCATCCGGGCCTAATTGTAAAGCTGTAGGTATTGGTAAGGGAAGAATTCTGTGTGTGGTAACTAAATATTCAGAATTAACAATGTCAGTTTGAGTGTCTAGGGTTAAATCATATTGATAAACCATCGACGAATCAATACTCATATCCTTACGATTGTATCCCGATGCATAGAGCTTTGAGTTGTCGGGTGAAAATGAAACCCCATAATAAGATTTAATATTTGTAACATTTCCGAGTTGTAAGTAATTTGTTGCATATCCTGTTGCTCTGTCAAAATCAAAAAGTCCGAGAAAAGAATCTGCAAGATAACTTGCAACTGCCAACTTTAGCCCGTTCGGTGAAAACTTCATATAGCCTACACTATGGCGTGTATCCGGTGCATAGTATGGTGATATAGCCGGTTTTGGATTCACTCCTTCTACAGTAACGTGAAAAGAATAGATAGAATTCATTACGTTGTCGTGAGTTACAACCCAATAGCCGGATTCGTCACAATCTAAAGTTCCGGTTAATTTTTCAGATATACCTGTGTATAATAATGCATTTTTAATGAGTATCGTAAATGATTGATTAGCAATGCTGACTAAGGAGTAATATAATCCAGCATTTTTTGGAATGTTTGGGACCAATGCAGGTACTGTAAAAATATAGTATTGCAATGAATCGGCGGGATTAGGAACTATTAACGCAGTTTGAGTGCCTGATGTATGTCCTAGCAAACCACTTGCAACAACAACATGGTTCCCATTCCAAACTGTAACTCCATCAGTATAGAAAAGTAGTTTCCCTGTTGTTTTATCCGAAACTGCGGCAGAACCTTCACTGGAATTTACACCACTTGTTATTAGTTTAACGGGAACACCGCTCTCGAAACTAATACCTGAATTGTCACCAAAAAACCAGTTGTCCGCTTCATGCTGGGCAAAAAGAGAGGTAATATTCAAGCACAAAAGAATGAGAAGTAGTAGAGCGGTTTTCACGTAAATGATTGTAAAAATTGTACTCTCAGTTAATTAACGGAAGGAGAGTTTGTTGCCTTAACTATTTTAATACAAAGGAATTGTTGCGTAAGTTTAATCTGATAGGAAACGTAAATCTAAAAATTATGCAAAAGAATTGATTGTAAATTACTTGTGCTGAAATGTAAGATTACTTAACGATAAACACTTTCAAAACATCTTCGAACATCCCCGAGTTCATCCGGCAGAAATACACTCCTGTCGGCAAATTAAAATCCAAGGAATATTCTCCTGCATCCAGATTCCCGTCTATCAATACCTCTTTCAATGCTCCGATGTAATCATACAGTTCAAGCCGGACTTTGCCCGGCAACCCAACTCCGATATTTATTCCATTTTCTTTGTTCAACAGATAATAATTTTTACCGGTACTTCCTACAGTTCGGAGTATCCGTCCGCAGAATGGACTAAGAATAAGTGTATTGCCCTGTGAGATTAAATTTTCGCAGGGCTGTAAGGCAGAAGTATCTGCTGTTATTTTGATATCAAATGTTGTATCGGAACTTTGGGGTAAAAATGTATTGAAAATTAACGTTACCTCACCATTGCCGCCTGTTCCGCTTAATGAAAGTTTTCCATTAGATTCTTTCGGATTATCAACCTTAACACCGTTTGTTGTTTGATTAACCGAATCGAAACTAATAACTAAATTATCGTACTCAAGTTGTATCTTCCACCATTGAACCCCTACAGGAACACTCAACGATTCTCTGAACGGCTGACCAGGAACAATTGTAATTGATGAAGGATTTAGTGTAAAAAGTCGTTCGTTTGAAGGATTAACACTTATATAGACAGTATCCTTACTCTCGCAACCAAATTGATTTGTAACATTCAAAATATACCGGGTTGCAATTGAAGGACTTGCAATGGGTTGGGCTGAATTTGGGTTGGATAATCCGGCAGTAGGCGACCACGAATATGTATTACCTGTTTCTTCGGGAGCTCCAATCATCCTTTGCTCTCTCGGGCATATATTTTGGTCAGCTCCGGCGTTTGCAGTGGGGAATGGAGCTATACCAACCGTAACAAACACAGTATCTATACATAACCCAATGGAAACCACAACCATATATTGCATTTCAGTATTCGGAGTGCAAATAGGATTTGCAATATTAGGATTGCTTAACCCTTCACTTGGAAACCACAGGTAGTTTGTTCCACCTTTTGCCGTTAATTGAATACTTGAACCCAAACAAACAGCTGTATCATTCGTTACGGTTGCAATAATATTTCCTCCTGAAACTGTTACTGAGTCTTTAGCACTGCATCCGGTACTATTTGTAACGGTAAGGATATATTCAGTTGTTTCGAGCGGTGTCACAATCGGCTTTGATTTATTGGGGTCGTCCAATCCTGTGACAGGTTGCCAGCTATATGTATAACCGGATATAGGTTCTGTACCGAGGTGCAGAATATCACCGTTGCAGGTTGATAAATCAGGACCTGCATTTGCTAACGGCAATGGATTAACGGTAATGTTTACCATTGCAGAATCATGACAGTCACCACTACTTACAAAAACAGTGTACCGTACCGTGCTATTAAGAATAGCGATCGGATTTTCAATATTCGGGTTATCCAATCCTGTTGGAGGATACCATCTATATTCACTACCCCCGCTTGCTGTGAGCCGGATTGCTGTACCTTCACAAACAGAGGTGTCGTTAGTTATCTTGGCAACTAAGTTATTTCCTACGTTTACAATTACGGTATCATAACCCACACAACCTTGGGAATTAACAGATTTTAATATATATTTTGTTGTTGCGATAGGTGTGACAATAGGATTTGATTTTGTTGAATCATCTAAAAAGGTTGATGGCTGCCAAAGATAAGTAGTGCCCGGTTCAGCAGGTGCGCCGATTTGGGTTTTTGCACCCGTACAAACTGTTTTATCGGTACCGCCGTTTGCAGGTAAATTTTGGATTGTAACAACTACCGTATCACGACCTATACAACCATTTGTATTGGTAGCAGTTAAAATGTACTTGGTTGTTGCTTTAGGGGAGCAAATTGGGTTAGGTTTTGTCGGGTCGTCAAGTCCGGTTTCCGGTTGCCACGAATAGGTAAAGTCAGTTTCTGCAGGAGCACCGAGTTCTACCGAACCACCGGTGCAAGTTGCTTTGTCAATCCCAGCATTAGGACGAAAAGAAGGATATATATTTACCGTAACAAACGCAGAATCAATACAACTACCGTTCGATATTCGTACGCGATATTTTGTGGTAACATTTGGTGTTGCAACAGGATTGGCAATCCTCGGGTTACTTAGCCCTGTACTTGGTGACCATGAATATACTTTCCCTCCGCTCGCCGAAAGTTGAACGGGTGTACCTTTGCATACAGTTACATCTTTAGAAACGACAGCTTTAACATTAATTACAGTTACAAGTACCGTATCGTATGCATAACATTCTTCGAATTTGGTCTGAAGAATGTAGCGAGTTGTTCCCTTGGGAGTAGCGATAGGATTAGGAATCGTAGTATTGTTCAAGCCGTCGGGTGGTATCCAAAAGTACGTTTGATCCGGCTTAGGATCTTCTCCAATTTGAGCACTTTCACCCAAGCATACCGTTTTATCTTCACCCGCATACGTTGTGAAGCCCGGCATTACCGTAACATCAGTAAATGCGGAATCAATACATTCACCTTTAGTAACAATCACCTTATATCTCGTTGTAACTTTCGGACGTGCAATAGGGTTTTGAATTTTGGTACTGCTTAGTCCTTCGGATGGAGACCATAAATATGTATCTCCTTTTGTTACAGACAGTTCAATTTCTGTACCCGGGCAAACCGGTCCTACGGAAGTACTTTGCGGCTTTTCCAATTCCGATACCCTGACTACATATTTTAAAATACGCTGGCAACCAAATTCAGATTGAATTCGAAGTATATATTCAGTGTCCTTTGTTGGTGTTGCTATGGGGTTGGAAATATTGGGGTTGTCGAGCCCTTCTGCCGGAGACCAAACATAGGTATAACCCGTTACAGGGTCAGCACCAATTTTTTTACTGCTTCCTAAGCAAAACTTTATGGTATCACTTACAAATTCATTTAAATTCTCGTCGTATTTATGATCACCGAATAGGTAATCCATAAAATTGGTCAAATTACGCCCGCAATTTCGCTGAAATAGAAATACACTGTCTTTATAGTCGCAATCGGTTCCCATTAAATTAGGGCTGTTAATTACATCAATAACCTGAAGGTTTCCCGATACTATATATATTTTCCCGTCCGGTGCCAATTGCATACCTGAATTAGTAAATGCAATGTTTTTACGTACATTAAACATTGATTCTGAGTTACGTATTTCAGCAGGAGTAGCCAGGCTTACATCGTACTCGAATAGAGCACAAAAATATGGTGGTGAATTAACTGATGTTTTACCCAGCGCAAAAAGCTTTGAATTATCAGGAGAGAAGGAGACCCCATAAAACAAATTGTTGTTTGCAGGTGTTCCGAGTAAATTATAATTAGTGAGTGCTCCTGTGCTTCGATCAAAATCAAATAGTGCCAGAAAAGATCTGGCGCGCGGACTGGCAATTGCAAGTTTGGAACCCTTTGGATTTAGTTTGATACATCCTTGTGTATGGTCAATCGGAGGTTCATTGTACGTGGAAATAACCGGTGTCGGGTCAACACCCTTAGTAGAAATATGGTAGGAATAAAAAATACTTTTATTCACACTATGGGCAATTACCCAGTATCCGGTTTCAGTACAATCTAATGTTCCTGTTAGTTTTTCGGAAACCTGTGTGGCGAGAACTTGATTCTTAACTATCATGTCGCAATTTGGATTTGCGACACTTATCAAAGAATAAAACATGTTGTTTGTTGTTGGAGTGGTGCCACTTGTTAGGTCAGGAACAGTAAAAATATAATACTCTAAACTGTTTGCAGGATTTGGTACTATCAATGCACTTTGAGTTCCTGATGACCCACCCATCAAACCGGTTCCATTTACAACAATAGTATGACTTCCATTCCAAACAGTAACACCATCGGTATAAAAAAGTAACTTGCCCGTTATTTTATCTGAAACAACAGCACAAGCTTCCGCAGTATTGATTTGTCCGTCATTAATAATTGCAGGAGCACCATTCTTGAAACTCATACCATTACGAACTCCAAAATACCAAATATCTGCCTCGTGCTGAGCAAAAACTGACGTTGAAATTAAACACAAAAACAAACCAAACAGTAGAGTAGTTCTCATGGTGTTCTTCTCATAAAAAAAGGACATTCTTCCAATATATCATTGAAAAAAGTCCTTAAAGGATAAAAGAGAATTTATAATAGTTTTGGGGAAGCATAACTATTAAGTTTAGTAAATAATAACTCCTGCGCAAATTACAAAAAGGAGTATAGCAATCCAAGTAAAAAATGG
>CALMMI010000338.1 GCA_937868245.1 uncultured Ignavibacteria bacterium
TCGCTCTTTACAGTTTCGGCTACCGCTTCCTCTCCTGAAATTACCTGTGATGAACTAAGCGAAGCATTGCTTTCAGAACTGTCAATTCTATGTGAAAAAGGAATTGAAGAATCGGAAATGATAAAGGTAAGAAACTCCCTTGCTACATCAATTGCCTATCCGATGCAAACATCTACAGGAATTGCAGATATCCTCACGCAGCAGACAATGTTTTGGAATGACCCTTCGCGTATCAACACCCTGCTTTCGCGTTACAACCGTTTTACCGCTAACGAGATTCAGGAGTATGCAAAATCAATCATTAAACCCGACAATATGGTGCGGGTTGATGTTGTTCCTGCGGGTGAGTAAATTTTTTGATGGGATGTTGCGGGGTATTGAATCACAGTGAATTGATTAGTTATATTGTAGGCATGTGTTTTTGTAAAGATAGGGCATTGCCCTATCTTTGGTCGTGCAGAATTAACAACTGATGCCAATAAAAATTTCATCTACATGCACAAGATAGGGCAATGCCCTATCTCTACAGAGTTTCCGTAACGAATCTTAAAACGAAGGTATTGTAACAACCGATCAGAACTAAAACTTTCGCCTCTTACTACGTTTCCACCTCAAACTGCAAAGCGCAAAGCCTCGCATACTTACTACCTACTTGAGCAATAAGTTCAGTATGAGTACCTGATTCTATTATCCCGCCTTTGGAAAACACATAAATGGTGTCGCATTTTCTGATGGTGGAAAGTCGGTGAGCTATGATAATTGTAGTCCTGCTTGCCATCAATCTTTCGATTGCTTCTTGAATAAGATGCTCCGATTCCGAATCGAGCGAACTTGTGGCTTCATCCAATATCAAGATTGGAGGATTTCTGAGAATAGCCCTTGCAATTGCAATGCGCTGACGCTGCCCTCCTGATAGTTTCACTCCGCGCTCACCGACTAAAGTATGGAGTTTTTCCGGGAATTTCGAGATGAATTCCGTAGCATTGGCAAGTTCAGCCGCTTTCCAAACTTCTTCTTCGGTTGCATTCAAATCACCATATCGGATATTATCTAAGATACTTCCGCCAAACAGTACTATATCCTGTGGTACTACGCCGATATTCCTCCGTACATCTGCCAGAGGGAGAGTTTTTGAAGAAATTCCATCGTAGAATATTTCTCCGAAATCAGTCTCATAAAATCGCTGGATAAGAGCAGCCATTGTGCTCTTCCCTGCTCCGCTTTCCCCAACAAACGCTACCCGTTTACCTGCCCCAATTTCCAGAGATACATTCTTTAATGCAGGTATCTCAGGTCTGGAGGGGTAACTGAATCCAATATCCCGAACTGAAACCGAACTTAGTCTTGGCGAAGATACACTACTGCTCATTACCTCGATTTTCTCACCTAATATTTCCTGAATTCGGACAGAAGCACCCAATGATTTTTGCACTTGTGAAAACAATTCCGCAAAACTTCCCATCGCACCGCCAACGAACATTGCATACATCAGGAATGTGGCAAAATCGCCAATGGTAATTTCCCCATGTTGAACAAGTGTGCCTCCATACCAGATAACCCCTGCAATCCCACCAAAAAATGCAAAGAGTATAAACGATATGAATGCCGATCGCATTTTTGCAGTTTTGATAGCAAGTGCAATTGTAGATGTGAGTGCTGTGTTGTATCTGTTTGATTCATACGATTCATTCGAGTATGATTTCACACTGGCAATACCTTGCAAGGTTTCCTCTACGATTGTTGCAGAATGGGCAAGAGCATCCTGGGTTTTAGTGCTGAATGCACGTATTTTACGACCAAAAAGAATTGCGATTGCAATAAGGATAGGCATTGCAAGCAAAATCGGAGCAGCCAGATTCATACTCTTACTTACGATAAAGGCAACACCGCCTACTAAGAAAATAGATTGCCGCATCAGTTCAAGAATTGCAAATGAGAATGTTTCTTGAATTTGGGTTAAATCGGATGAAAGTCGGGACGACAACTCACCAACCCGCCGCTCTCCGAAAAACTTCATCGGCAAGCGAATAAGATGTTCAAAAACTCGTGTACGAAGCGTGGCAATTACATTTTCTGTAATCGTTGCAAGTTGCATCGAGAACACATAGCGGATGCCAAATTGAACAACTATTACACCCAGTAGTATTCCTGCGATAGTGCCCGGTGAAAACCCTGATTTTTCCGGATGCAGTACTGAATCTAAAATCATACCCACAAGTTTGGGAAAAAGCAAGCCTGAAGAGGCAGTGATTATCATAATCACTAAAGCGAAAATTGCTTTATATTTGTATGGCTTGTAGAATGAAAGGAGGAAGGATAATTGCTTTTGTGATTCATCTCGCGATAACTTTACTTTCGGTGCATCATCTGTAGGTTTGTTTCTTCGAGTGTCTCTACTCATTATATTTACGTTTAGTTGAATTTCAAATATATTTTGCGTGCATTGACGAAAGGAACAAGATGTGTATTTGATGAGTCCTGAGTTTATACAATCTTCACAATAGTATATAACGAATTTGTTTGTAACTGTTATTCCAAT
>CALMMI010000339.1 GCA_937868245.1 uncultured Ignavibacteria bacterium
CGGGTAATCGCTGCAACCAATCGTGACTTACAATATGAAGTACGGCAAGGGAATTTCAGGGAAGATTTATTCTTTCGGTTAAACAGTGTTCAGATAGTATTGCCACCGCTACGGAAACATCCAGAGGATATTGGTTTGCTTGTTGAGTACTTTGCATCAAAAGTATGCACAAAGATAGATATTGAGTTTGAAGGAATATCCGATGAAGCACTCATAATACTCGAAAATATGCCGTGGCGTGGGAATGTTCGAGAACTTCGGAACTTTGTAGAAACCTTAGTTACCCTTGAGAATGGGCAGTATATTACACCTGAATTGTTGAGAAGATATATACCGCCTGCACTTCCGAGTTACGAAGAGGAAACATATAATTCCAAACGTGCAATTGTACATATAGCAGAGCCGGTTCGTAGGGAAGAACACATAGATAGTGATATTGTAATGCGTTCTTTGCTCGAGGTTAGAAATGAAATATCCGATATCAAACGGGGTATTTCTGCAATCCTAGACCAGATAAAAGAGCTGCGTTCTGATAAATTAGAAGTACCTGTTGTTACAAGATCCCTAGAAAAATCAGATAAAATTCTGAATGAAGACGAGTATAATTTGGAAGAGATGGAACGCAAGTTAATTGTATCAGCCCTTACCCATTATGAAGGTAACAGAAGATTGGCTGCTAAAACACTTGGAATTAGCGAACGGACTCTTTACCGAAAATTAATCGATTATAAACTTACAGAATTAGCATAAGAAACATACTTTTGTAAAGTACGTTTTATTCCTTTGTCTGTATTGATTATCATTGCCAGCCCTAATTTTTGAGGAAAAAGTGGTAATTTACAAATCTCATATCAGCATACAGTATTATTCCTCACTACAACAATTATTATTTGCGTGGATATTTATTTAGTTCGGCACACTTCTCTTAATGCAGACAAAGCTATATGCTACGGTCAATCTGAGGTTCATCTTGCTTCTACCTTCTTACAGGAAGCAAGCGATACAGCAAAACTTATTCCGGACAGGCATAATGCTGTATTTTTGGCATCCCCTGTCAGGCGGTGTGTTCAGCTTGCTGAATACCTGAGCCGTCGTCCTTCTCAATCGGATGCACGTCTGTTAGATTTAAATTTTGGGGATTGGGAGCTAAAACGATGGGAGCAAATAGATCAAAATGCTCTTGACGAATGGATGAGAAACGCAGTTAACCTTCAATGCCCTAACGGTGAGTCGTACACAGACTTATTTAACCGCACTACCGCTTTTTTCGATGAAATCGCATCTAAAAACCACAAAACAGTTGTAATTGTTACCCACGCAAGTGTTATACGATGCTTGCTTATGTATGTACTTGCCATCCCGTTTGAAAAGTCTTTTGATATTAGAATTGCTTACGGAAGTGTAAGCAAATTTACCATAGAGGACGGCTCAATCGGAGTGGATTTTATTAATCGAATCTAAAGCTAATTTATCCTTAATGCAACATATTACGTACGACGATACTGTTGAGTATTCTACCGGGAAGCGACCTTTTATTGAGTTGTTCGACTGGTCTGTGTTCCTTACTGCTGCAATGCTTGTTGCACTTGGATTGATTTCAATTTATAGTGCTACATTCGATGGCAAAATGAGCCCGTATTTCATCAAACAACTGCAATATACCGTGATAGGCTTTATTGTAATGGGAAGCATTGCGTTCATGCCCGAGAGGTGGATTTCATTAAGTGCATACGGTGTTTACGGGATTACATTATTACTGCTTGTGGCAGTGGTTGTAATTGGGAAAACTGTGTATGGATCAAAAAGTTGGTTGTATCTGGGATCTATAGGATTTCAACCGTCAGAATTGGCAAAGATAGGTACAATACTCGCTCTCGCAGAGTTTATTTCCCGTAAAGGGGTTGATTTAAGAACGCTCCGGGATCTTGGGACGTCGGTTGCAATTGTTGCCGTGCCTATTGCACTGATAATGCTTGAACCTGATTTTGGCTCTGCATCTGTATTTGTAGCCATGCTTTTGGGAGTGTTCCTTTGGGCAGGCGTAGATTTATTTTTACTTTTTGTGATAGTTGCTGCACCTATGACCGCCATAAGTGCATTTGTAGGGAAAACATGGTTTTACGCAGTTGCTGCAATATTCTCCGTATGGGCTGTTTTATTCAGACGAGGAATTGTTCTAAGTATAGTTGCTGTTTCGTTGATAATTGGGTTGGGATTCTCCGCAAGTTATGTGTATGATGTTTTGAAACAACACCAAAAAGATAGAATTCAGACATTCTTAAATCCGGAAAGTGACCCTCGTGGTAAGGGGTATCACGTGATTCAATCTGTTATGGCAGTTGGAAGCGGCGGGTTGACGGGCAAAGGGTTTATGCACGGTACT
>CALMMI010000340.1 GCA_937868245.1 uncultured Ignavibacteria bacterium
TATGTTCCTTCGGGATGATGTTAAAATTATCTGTGCAACCATCGCGTTTGGAATGGGAATCGACAAATCGAATGTGCGGTTTATCATTCACCATGACCTGCCCAAAAACATCGAAAGCTATTATCAGGAAACAGGGCGTGCCGGACGTGACGGTGTGCAAAGTGATGTTATACTGCTTTTTAGCGGGGGTGATGTGATTAAGCTCCGTTCGTTTTGCCAGATTGAAGATAATCCTGCCCAAACTAGAATTCTTGTCGCTAAATTGCAGCAAATGGCAAACTATTGCGAAGCACATACGTGCCGCAGGCAGTGGCTTATGAATTATTTTGGCGAGCAATACGAACCGCCCTGCAACAGTTGTGATGTGTGTCTGGGCGAACGTGAAACTATCGACGGGACAGTTATTGCACAAAAAATTCTCTCTGCGATTTTCCGAACAAATGAGCGGTACGGAGGCGGATATATTGTTGAACTCTTGCGTGGCACAAGCAAGGTAAAACTTGAACACTTAAATCTGAAAACATTCGGAATCGGCAAGGATATACGCGATGCCGACTGGCGTTTCTATATTCGAGAACTCATTGCACGGGGTATAATCAGCAAAACTGATGACGAATACCCAATCTTAAAGCTGAATGATAAGAGCTACGAGATTCTGCAAGGTAAACAGTCAATCCAACTCAGTAAACCTGCTGAACCCGTAGAACGGGAAGCGCGCAAACCACGAACACGGGATCGTAAGTTAAACGCTGCCTACGACTCCGATTTATTCGAGAAGCTCCGAACTCTCCGTTACGGAATTGCCAAACGCGAGAATGTTCCTGCGTTTATGATTTTGTCGGATTCTACGCTTATCGAACTTGCTACTTTTTTACCGATGAATATGGAGGATATTCGTACAATAAGCGGCTTCGGCACAGTTAAAACAGAAAAGTACGGACAAGAATTTATTCACGAAATTACCGGGTACTGCCAAGAGAACAACCTCAAAACCAAAGTAGAGAACAAACTCCTTTTTGACCATCAAGTGGCAAAAAGTGAAAAACGATATGAAGAGCGCAAAGGCACTTCAAACTTCGACACCCGCAGGACTTCACTTGATATGTTCCGCTCTGGATTGTCGGTGATTGAGATAGCCGCAGAGCGTCTGCTTGGCGTTGGGACAATCGAGGGACATCTTGCATTCTACATTCCTTCGGGAGAAATAGTATT
>CALMMI010000341.1 GCA_937868245.1 uncultured Ignavibacteria bacterium
CCTTGCCCAATGCATTACTTTTCTTGTGTCAGCAAGTCTAACTTTGCCGTTTGCCATCACTAAAAACTCTCTTACTTTTGACGATGTGGCTTTCATGATTTTAATTATTTATTAATTTGAATTATTTCCAAGGTCGTATTCGGCGGCATTAATGCGATCTTGTGCATCTGATTGAAGATCATATAGAAATTCAACATATTCACTCTGACCAAGATTTGCTTTATCAATTATCCGCCAAACATCTGCTGCTAAAGATTCAGCATTCATCAGCGCACCCTCTCTTTTCTTGGTTTCCTATAGATAAGTTCAGAATTAGAACCTAAATATTTACCTATATCAAAGTATTTCACATTCATTTTTTTGAGCGTGACTATAATCTGTACATTCTTTGAAATGTATGCGTTACCATATTCGTTAGAAAGCATCAAACCTCCATCCGGCAACACCTCTACTCCTGTATATAAAGTGGAGTTGCCAACCTCTTTTATGTTTGAAATCATTTCATTTTTTCCCACTTCCGAATACATCTGTTCCGGAGTCGTTTGTACTTCTCTTGTGTTATCTGGTGAACTTGAATTTTGCATAATAAAATCTCCTGTTGAATAATAAATAAATAATGATTTAACTGTCTTTTAATGCCGGTTTAATTATCTGCCCGTCAAGTCCCATAACGCTTCCATCACTAAATGTAACAGCCGGGCGTTTGGGAGTAGGAGCAAACTTGTCAACGATATTTGTAAGCGTCTCAATCTGACCTACATATTTTACATTCAGTAGTTGTGCATCCAAGAGCTGCATTCGGAGTTTTTGACATTCTTCACAAGGTTTTTTTGGGGTGTTTTCCATTGTTCTAATTTTTGTTGTGAATACTATTTTCAATGATTGATTGTAAAATTTTCACTTGTGCTGAGAGTTCAATCTTATCATTCATGAGCCCCTCATTCATATCAATTAAATTATTGTTTTGAAAAGTGAGTTCCTTTACAGCAGCAAGCAATTTTGATATTTGATTTTCTTTTTTTATTCTATCACTTTTAGCGTCCAATTTTCACCCCTCCGGTTACGAAAGTTCATTGCTACATTATCCTTAAGTCCAGAGGTATGTACTCCATATTGAGTAAATGAATACGATTCAATGATATTAACCCGGCACAGAATTCTTGCTATTAACAGTGCTATTCTGAGATGCCAATTTTTGCTGCTCTTCAAGCTGTTTATTGTAGTTGTCTTCATGTTGTTGATTGTAAAATTTATTGAGGACATTGATTAAATTTTGTTTGCCCTGAACCTCTCTAATTAGCCGGGCATTTTCTTGCATTACTGTAGCCAGTGTTAATTTTAACTGAGCAGCATCATTAGGTAATTCAGATAGTTCTCTGATGAACGTTCTGATGTCCCCTCCGGCAGCTATCTTAATTGTAGAAATTACTGCTTGGAATACCCTGTATTTGAGCAAACAATCTTCTCTATTTGATTTGCCGGTTTCTATTTCATGTTTGAATTGTTGACCAAGTAGTTTTAACTCCGCTTCGAGATATTCAATTTGCTGCTCAATTGTTATTGTTGAATTGTTCATTGATGCTCCTATACGATAACATGAATGGCTACCTGTCGAATCATATCAGGCGTAATCACCGCGTCACGTTCTGTTTTCTGTCTAATGCGTAGTGTCCGCTGAACGTTAAAAATCAATGTTTCCAAAACCCGTGCATTGCCGGCAGACGCGCTATGAAATTCTGCTGATACTTTCCCTGCCGCCTCCGGAAGTACCGTTCTTACGAGTGCCTCCACATCGTCTGTGCTGAGTTGATCAATCCGGCGTGGAACACTTATCCGATTCACTATATACTCGAATTTGCTGCGAAGTGTTTTCAATTGAGCGCGGAATTTGGGCAATCCTACATAGAGTACACCCGCACCGGAACGGTCATTTATTTGTCGGATTTCGTCAAGGGTATTGGCTGTTAAATGTTCCGCTTCATCAATGATTATCAGGCGTTTATTTCCTGAAATTTTGGAGACAATATCATTCATCATCTTGTGAACGTTACCAGTACCATCGAAACCGAGGGCGCGATGGATGTCGGCGAATACATCCTTAGTTGAATATTTTGCGTGAGCGCGGATGTGAATTACTCCTGTACCATTTGAACAGTACCATTCTATGCTTCGTGTTTTACCTATCCCGGACTCACCTGTAACAAGTCCTATCAAGCCGTTCATTTGGCAAACTTCAGCAACTTCACAGATTGCTTTTGTAACGGAAGTTTGTGTGAATGGTAAGCGTTTCGCGATAAGATTATCATCCTTTTTGCGACGGTCGAGTACACGCTTGATAGTGTTCTCAACTTTGGCGTTATCACCGCTATATTTTGATTGCAGCCACATTGAAATTGTGGCAGTAGAGAGTCCGCATTCACCGGCTATTTGCGCCTGTGATATAATACCGCTATTGATTAATTCAATCAATTCTTCACGAACTTGATTTGCCATTTTTTATACTCCTAATTGTGAATTACTAATGCTCAAAAATGCTGTACACAGTTTTTGAGTTTGATTGTTCGCTGTTATAATCACTACTGAAAATATCAACGTTGTCCGTACCGGTGCGGAGTTGTTTTTCCTGTTGTTTTAAAACATCGTTGTATTTTGTATGCAGTAGGATATTGGAATTTTTCTGCTCCGGTGTTGGAGTGTCGGAGAGTTTTGTGTTATGCAATGCAGCCCATTTCAAACGCTCTTCGAGTGATGGTGTATCCTGCACTTTTGCGAGTTGCTCTTGAGCTTTTTTCGTTTGTTTCTTACGTGTTAGTACTTCCTGTAATTGCTGTTTTTCAAGGTCTGTTTTTGCGAATGCCGGTGCGTTCCACATTCCAAGTTTTGCCATTCCTATAAACTCATCACTTTCAGCATCAAACACCCATGCGTTTTGCATAGCTGACATCGAGCGGCGCAGGTAAACTTTACGCCCTTTGTTAAGCTCAACCCAGTCTGCCCAGTAATAATCGTTGAGTGTAGATTCTTTGATTCCATTTGCACCGATTGTCCGTACATTACTATTTCGAGCGCGTAAGATTCCAAGTGAATCCGCGCTAACACGCGGCAGTCCGTTATACTCTTCCATGAACGCTTCACCACGACTTCTACCAGCCAGGACTTTACCCTCGGATGTATGAGTATCGAGTACGTTTTCTATGAAAAACTTGAGAAGTTTTGAACCTTCTTCAAATGAAGGAATATTGTGATTACGCTTCAGGTAGGTTTCTAAAATCTCCGGGCGTTCTACATGATTACCGCCGGTGTAAGTATGGGTGTGTTGGTCAAACCATCCCTTATATATTTTAAATATACGTTCGATGATTTTCGTTTGCGCATTATAGGGTTGAGCGAATTTTACTTCAACACCTAATATATTGAGAAGTGACTTTGTTTTCAGTTCGTCAAATTTTATCCTTATCTGTCTGCGACCTCCTGCAAAATCAAGGGAGCGATAATCTTTCCCGTTGTCAATATATATAGCAGCAGGAACACCCCACTTTTCTACAGCATCAACGAACGTGTCAATAACATGATCAGCTCTTGGCGCATCAAAATGGATTGACCAAGAGAGTGTTTTCTGCGTCTTGAAACATACCCAAGCCGTGAGCCACGGACGTTTGAAAGAACCATCTTTATCACGCCAAATTTGGTCGAGCTGCCGGTGATCAGAAACCCAAACTTCACCGGCTTTTACATTGGTATAGTCACGATTGACAAAGTTTGCATACTTCTGATTATGAGCATGTAGTCCGTGCCGTGCTAAATAGATTGCGCTCTCACCGACTTTGCGTTCTACTGCACGAAGAAAGGTTTCACCAATAGGGAATACTTCATCAAATTCAGTTACATCCCCGTTGTGAGTTTCTGCCCAGAGTATTTTTGCAAACCCATAAACCTGAATCCAACACGAATGAACAGAAGGCGCACCCTGACCAACTTCTCCTAAGTAAATTGACTCGAACATATCATAAGCTTTGCTGCCAATTTGTCCGAGCGCATCAATACTACGATTCTGATTTTTCGTTTTCCCATATTTCGCTATGAGTGCGTCCATACCATTTTTGGCATATTCACTTCGCATTCTCATTACACTTCTATATGAGGATTTCAGAGTAGGATTTTTGGTGTTCCAAATCTTAATTACTGTCTCCAGTTCAGAGCCGGTTTTCCCCTCACATAGTTGTAAAAGATTGGAATACTTATCAGCTTTTTTTCTGTTATATTCAGGTTCGCTTTGATAAGTATTCAGCGCAATTTCTACATCTAAAGTATCAATCACTTTTTCACTGATTTGAATACGCTCTGACCAGTATTTTACCTGGGCTGATTCCGGCAGTGATGAAAGTAGAATTTGGTATTGTTTGCCACCTCTGCCAGTAACAGTTTTAGCTGTGAACTTTCGTGATTTGATTGCCCTGCACAAAGTCATTTTTGAACAGTTCAATAGTGTTACAGTTTCTTGCAATGATAAGTACACACCGTTTTTGTTATCGATTCCCATAAGTATATTTTTTTTTACAGGATTAGTATTACTTGTTACACTTAATTTTGGTGTTACAGTTGATGTTACACTTTGTGTTGTTGAACTGTAACATTGATGAGAAGAATTATGCTGCATATCTCTCCTTGATTCGTGCAATTTTACTTTTGCGCAATTCGCGCTCTTCGGTTATTGTGTCCGCACATTTGTTAATCGCTTCCCATACCTCTACAACCCTGTCAGTTTCACCGAAATCTCCTGCAACCACCTGCGATATATATTCAGGAGAAACACCAAGTTCCTTTGCAGCTCTGGCGTAAGTTCCGCGAGGTAAAGTTTTATTTGTTTCCAACATTGATTTACACTAATTTTGAATGTTAAGTAAAACATTAAGCTAATTACTAAGTGCGAAAATACTCTGTTTTCAGAGCAATTGCAAGAACTATTTTCTATTTCCAGAGAATTATTTTCTATTTCCAGAAACTACTCTACTAACATCATGCACGTTTTCGACAAAATTCGGTTCGGTCAATCAATCAAAACTCTTAGAAATTCAAAGAGCTTGAACCAGATTGAGTTTGCAAAATCAGTTGATGTAGGAAATGGTTCGCTAAGTGAGATTGAACAGGGTAAACGTGTAGCGGGAATTGATTTTCTATTCTCTGTTTGTAGAGAATATCAAGTGAATGCAGATGAGATGATAGGATTAACTGATAAAAAGAATGTATCAAAAGACTCAAGAACCTATGAAGAAGGTTATAATGATTGTAAGAAAGAGAACGAACTAAATATAGAGAGACTCAATGCAAAAGTGGAAGCATTATCTGATATACTAATTAAGTTAATAACTGAAGTACCTCATCATCACCATGAACAAGATTCAGAAGTACAATCGATAACAAAGTTTACTGATATAAATTCAATAGAGAGCGAAGTGGAAATAAACAATATCCCTATAGTACAACGAAAAGCCCAAAATGCTACACCGTTAAAAGCAGCTGCTACACCAATCACTGGAAGGACAAATGATAATGACCAACCTTAATGAAATGACTGACCATCAGTTGTATTTAGCTGCCAAGCAGATTCTTACAATTGAAGAACTTAATATCCAAACTGGATTCAAAGGAGATAAGATATTTAAGGAAGTGCAGAATAGAAAGAGACTGAATATATGGAGAAAGGCAGGAGAAGACGCTTTTAGTATTGCGTCAAGTATTAGCAATGTATATGAATTATATCCCAATACAGACGCTAAGATAATTTCACTAAATAGAATAGATTTTTGCAACCCACAAGAATTATCCACCATGTTGAAGCTTAAACCGAAAGAAGCCCTTCAAGTTTTGCAAATAGTTGAAGAAGATTATTTTTCCGCGACAGTCAAAGGTGACAGTATGATTGATGCGAAGATACATCCGAATGATACTGTTGTAATTGAAAAGACAGATATGATTGATGACGATTCAGTTGTACTTGTTTCTGTAGAAAACAAACATCTCATAAAACGTATCAGTTATCAGCATGATTGCGTTATCTTAAATAGCGACAATCCAAAGCATGCTCCTATGTATTTTCCTTTTGCCTCTGTTGAAGTTTTCGGCGTAGTACGTTTCTCTATCACATCCATTAAATAAACATTAAAGGGTGATTCAACATGTATTGAATCACCCTTTAATGTTTGCCAAACTAAACGTCGAAAGCGGAAGCGAAGCGGAAGTTTCGGAAGTTCCTGCCAAACCTATTAAAGTTCAGCAAGTTTCCCGTACATATAACAGTTAGATAAAAAGTTTTCGGGGTTCGTTCCTGCCAAACTTCCGTTTAAATTAAAAATACCACCATTCACTAACCCAAAGTATCTTCCTCCAATTTGAGTAACTGTTGCAGGAGAGCCGTGTGTATGGAGTAATTCTAGTATTCCTAAAGGATTACTTATAGTATCAGGTAGTTGTTCATCGAAAACACGGAGGTTTTCAAGTGCTTCATCTGTCGGATAAACATTTCTTTCTAATGCCTTATCTGCATAATCAAACGCATATTCTTTAGCTTGATTGAATATTTTTTTATCAATCATTTCTTGTTGCATTTGACTTTGTAGATTTTTCTCGGTCATCTTATCTTATAGTATTTCTGCTTTGCAGGATGTTCGTTTAAAATTGAATACAGGTTTTATAGATGCAAGAAGTTGTCAATTTCGCAACATTTAACTACCCGACACCACAATACTTGATACGAAGCACAAATGTTTAATTTACCACTGAACCGCCACTTTTGCCAAACCGCTGTTACCTGCTGTGTTTAGTAATCTTACTTAATAATTAAATTTACAAGAAGCATTAAAGCAAACCTAGCCATTATAAGTCCTGAGATTT
>CALMMI010000342.1 GCA_937868245.1 uncultured Ignavibacteria bacterium
CACATACCTTTCCTTACAAAGATATGTTTTTCAATATATTAGCGAGTTCAAACCAAACCGTTGAATTACAGAACATACAATTGTCCAAAACAAATACAATTATTACAAACAATAACATCAACTAATATATGAAAAAATTCTTTTAAATTACCTTAATTACAGTCATTACACCTAATTTTTCTAAGTATTTACAAAATACAAACTATGTATCAGTTCTTCAACCTAGTTTTTTCATTATTTTTGACAACGTTTCATTTATTCCTAACCCTTACCCTGTGGGCTATAGCTTAAGTAAAAAAATATCACAATAAACTACCAATGACCCAACGCCCAAACATCCTAGTAGTATGCGGACGCAATAAAAAGCGAAGCAAAACCGCTGAACATATTTTCAAAAATGACCAGCGTTTCAATATTCGTTCGGCTGGTGTTAGTCCGCAGAGCAATAGGAAGATTTCTGAGAATGATTTACAATGGGCGGATATTGTGTTTGTGATGGAGCAAAATCAAAAAGCAAAAATTAAGGAAGTGTTTAGTTTCCTGACACTCCCTCTGATTGAAAATCTTAATATTCCTGATGATTATGAGTTTATGGATGATGAGTTGATTGAGATTCTTCAAGCAAGGATGAATGACTCAATCAGCTTGGTTTTCAAGTTATAAAATTCCATTCAATTTTTGGATAGCGCACGGTTTCAACCGTGGGTAAACAAAATGAGCTCATTGAATGATAATGGTTTCAACCATTTCCTCGTTATGCAATACATTATATACCGTTGAAACGGTTCATAAACCAAAATTACCCATTCATACCCACGGTTGAAACCGTGGGCTATTTGAATTTTACCCACGGGTTCAACCGAGGGGCATAGGTTAAAAATCCACCACATTCACACCTTACCAAATCACAATATCACATTCCATTTCGTTATGTGACAAAAAAGACGTATTTTTGCATCAGAATTTTAATACTATTCTTTCGTTGAAAGGAAAAACTATGAGCAGCACCTATATTGTTAATCCCGTTGAAGTTCGGATGGTTGAGTCCGCTAAGGGGAGTATCTATCAGTCAATCGTGGCAATGGGCTTCCGTTCACGCCAAATTAACGATCAAATCAAGTATCAGCTAACCCGCCGTATGGAACACGTGGAAAATGATGCTGATGAATCAGAAGGACCAAACTACGACAAACTCGCAATCAGCCGCGAATTTGATGTTCTTCCGAAACCGACTTTCCAAGCTATGAAAGAAATCAGTACGGGACAACTCACATACCGCTTGCCTGATGCAAAAGAGGTAAAATAATTTTATCCCTTAGTGCGGAAAGAGTTCCACTGAAAACTAAATCAAGCCATTGAGCACCAACCGCTTAATGGCTTTTTTATTAGCATAATTTGTTATAGATACTATGTTCGAAGGTAAAAAAATCATCGTTGGTGTAAGCGGCAGTATCTCTGCATATAAAGCTCCTATGCTTGTGCGTGAGCTTATTAAATTGGGTGCTGAGGTTCGTGTTGTGATGACACCGTCAGCAGCTAAGTTTGTTTCCTCACTTGTCCTTACAAACCTTTCCAAGAATCCGGTGATTATGGAAATGTTTGACGAGGAAATTCAGCACGGCGGCTCTTGGCATGTTCATCTTGCAGGTTGGGGTGATGCGATGATTATTGCTCCTGCATCAGCCACTACCCTTTCACGGCTTGCGAATGGTAATTTTGATACTGCTCTCACAGTAGTTGCCTCGGCACTTCCCCGCTCCACACCACTGGTTGTTGCCCCGGCTATGGATTCCGATATGTGGAACCACCCTGCAGTTCTCCGTAATGTTGTACAACTTGAACGTGACGGGGTTACGGTAATCCCACCCGCCGAAGGCGAACTTGCAAGTGGCATTCACGGGGTAGGAAGGCTTCCCGAAATGGATGTTTTGCTCAATGCTTTACGTTATGCTTTGGGATCAAAATCCCCAACAGCAGGACAAAACGGAACGACGGATTCAGGAGGCTTTCATCCACAATCGAGAGAATTTCATTCCTCACAACAAGACTTTCAATCCTTTACGAAAAATTTCACTCCTCCTGCAAGAGATGAAGTTATGAATGAGGTTCTTGACAGACCTACTTTTTCACCGAATATTGAACCTTCAAACACTGAAGTTTCTAATGATGTTCCCAACAGTCCTGCTGTTCCATTAGATATAGATTCTTCTACTAATGAAGTTATGAATGAAGTTCTCGACCGTCCAACTTTTTCATTAGATGATGCTGTTGAAAAAGACAAATGGACAGCAGAATTGGAATTCCAAAAGCTGAAAGACTCAATTCTTCCACCATCCGAAAATAAACTCGAAGGTAAGACTATCCTTATAACAGCAGGACCGACCTATGAAAAAATAGATGATGTACGGTTTATCGGGAATTTTTCCTCCGGTAAGATGGGTTTTGCACTTGCTTCCGAAGCTGTTAAATTAGGTGCTAATGTATTATTGGTTGCCGGTCCTGTTTCGTTGCCAACTCCTAATGGAGTATTAAGAATAGATGTGCAATCCGCAACGGAAATGTATGATGCTGTTATGCAAAACTTCTACAAATCGGATATTGCGATTCTTGCAGCCGCCGTTGCCGATTATTCCCCGGTTAATTCCGTTACAGGTAAGATGAAAAAGCGTGATGTGGGTGATACAATGAATCTGGAACTTCAATCCACCAAAGATATTCTTGCATCTATCGGAGCTATTAAAAACAATCATCAAATACTTGTCGGATTCGCACTTGAAGCCGCAAATGAAGTTGAAAACGCCCGAAAGAAACTAACTGCTAAGAATTGTGATATGATAGTCCTCAATTCTGCAAATAAGCCGAAAAGCGGTTTCGGAGGTGATGATAACACAATTACACTCATCAAACACGACACGGAAGAATCATTCCCGCCAATGACAAAAAATGCTTGTGCCGTGGTTATTCTAGACCACATTTCGGCAATGGTGCATGATGGATAGTCCACACGAGCCTGAACTTAGGGCTAAAGCCAAAGAGTTTATTGCAAAAATGTCCGATGAATTTTCGGGAGATATTGTTGAGTCATCGTTTCGACAATATCATGTAAAAATTACAATTTCATCAAACGGCAATTCAATCGGAACTGTATCCCTATATTATGCTCCCTCTAAAAAAACTTTTACGCTGAAAAACGGTGCATTGCCGGATGATATTTTTGCGAAAGTCGAGGAATGTTTTCAAGGGAAGAAGGTTTCTAAAGCTAAGACATCCACCTCAAATTCAGAAGCAAATGCAATTGTTCAAATCTATGTGGACGGTTCATTCATTCGTGGAAAAGTTGGCTATGGCTTGGTAATTCTTCAGAATAATAAAGCTGTCGGTGAATTTTGTGGTTCTGTTGATAATGAAGAGTATGTGGCAACACGCCAAGTTGCAGGTGAACTTTTTGCAGTCGGTAAAGCTGTTCAGTGGTGTAAGATAAATAATATCAAGGAAATGACCATTTTCTACGATTATATGGGTATCGAATGTTGGGTAACTGGAAAATGGAAAGCGAAGCTTCCACTCACACAACGGTATGCCCAATTTGTCCGTACGAGCGGTATTAAGATCAAATGGCAAAAAGTGGCAGCACATACCGGTAACTTCTGGAATGATCGAGCTGATGAGCTGGCGAAGCAGGGGGCAATGAGTTAGAAGGATATTAAACTGCATTATTTTTCCGTAGCGGAGGGTTTGCAAACCCACCGCTACGGAAAAATTTCCGGACATGTTGGTTGTGATTAAAAAATAAAAGAAATATTATTATGTTCTGTAATTCTGAACTCGATTCAGAATCTCCGAAAGCACGTCGAAACTAGCATATCCAAACAGCAAAGGAGATCCTGAGTCAAGCTCAGGATGACAATAAATATACAAATTATATAGCTTGATTTAATTTCAATTTAGAATTGAATTGTAACATTCCAACTTCCATTGTGTAATTCTATTAGAAAATCAGTTAGATTACACCCATAAAATTATAGTCACAAGTCCCACAATCATATCCAACACTTATGCTACAATACGGATTAGTATTCCTCGGCGGATTGATGCTTGCCGCAGGTTTCGCACCACTCAACCTCTCCATTCTCACCTTTGCAGGGTTTCTGCCATTACTTGTTACACTTGAACGATCCAAATCACGTAAGAATACAATTGCAATCCTCTATACTTTTTTCTTCGCATTTCACGGACTGGGTAATTGGTGGGTAAGCAGCTGGCAACCGAATGCCGACCCATATCTCATGGCATCGGGAATAGCATTATGGCTTGGACATCCCTTCTTTTTTATGGTTCCGTTTATAGGATATAGATTGATTCGTAAAAAATTAGGACTTGCAACGGCTGTTTGGTCACTGCCATTTTTGTGGGTTTCGTTTGAATGGCTACACAGTTTATCGGATGTTGCCTACCCTTGGCTCTCGCTTGGGTACACCCAAATGCACTTTCTCAATATTGCGCAAATTGCAGATATTACAGGCGTATGGGGTGTTTCATTTCTTGTGGTTTTAGTCAATTCAATCATTGCTTACTACTTCTTTAAATATCGCGGGACGATTGCTTCCAAATCTGCTCGAAGTCGAAAACTTGCATTTATGTGGTGCACAGTTTATATTATTCCCGTACTTGTAATTCCTTCGTGGTATGGTAATCAGAGTATTGACTATTATAATGGGAAACATCCAATTTCATCCAAGTACATTACCGTTGGTGTAATACAACCGAATATTGACCCTTGGCAAAAATGGGAGAATGACTCGTACCATCAAGTGGAAATCCACCAACATATACAGGATTCACTTCTCAAGACACAACCTATTGATTTGCTTATTTGGAGTGAAACTGCTATCCCCTATCTTGGAATGAATGTAAGCAGCGAGCATAATTTCAGCTTTCTCCAAAGAAGCTTGACACCTACACATACTGCATTGCTTACCGGATTTTCTGAAATAGTAACATTTCCTCCATCACCAAATTTACCTGCAATGGCAAAGCCGCTTAGAGGCACAAATAACTTTTATGCTGCAAATAATTCGGCGATTCTCATTCTTCCCGATACTTCAAAGCATGATTTTCCCGTTCATCGTAAAATGCGTTTAACTCCTTTTGCAGAATATATCCCATTTGTTGAACAATTACCGTTTTTAGTAAAATGGCTCGAGTGGGGTGTTGGTATTTCCAATTGGATGAAGGGGACAGAGCAAAAGCCGTTGCCTCTTACCTATACAATCAGCAATCAAAGAGAGGGAGGCGAAGCCCGTATTGGATGTATCATCTGTATAGAATCCATATTTCCTGATTTTGTACGTAGTTATTCGTTAGATGGTGCTAATATGTTGGTTGTAATTACCAACGATGCATGGTATAATCACACATTCGGTCCTGAGCAGCATTATGAAATTGCTGCTATGCGAGCAATAGAAAATCGCCGCTCACTTGCGCGGTGTGCCAATACAGGAATATCAGGTTTTATTAGACCATCCGGAGAACCCTACTCTATTGCACCTTCCTATAAGTCATGTGGATTAGCGCAATCAATTGAGCTGTTGGATTATAAAACAATATATACACGCTATGGCGATTGGCTACCGATGATGTCGTTCGGAGTTTCGGGTGTGCTTATTGTTTTGGGGTTGGTATGGAGGCGGAGGAAGGAGAAGAAGCAGGTGGTAAGCACATAAATTATATATTGGATATGTCAAACTGAGTTTTCAGATAGTCACGAAAGCCGCCTACAAAACAATATAATTACATCGAAGAAATAAATTTATTCCCTGTCACCCTGAACTCGATTCAGGGTCTTCGTTGCTATATGGTCGTGCTAATTTCGACGTGCTAATTTCGACGTGCTAATTTCGACGTGCTAATTTCGACGTGCTAGCGAAGATGCTGAATCAAGTTCAGCATGACAGAACTATTATCTTATTAACAAACTAAGAAATGTCATTTACAAAAGTCTTCGACTGAATGACAGCTATGTATTATTCCATGCTCGGAATTTAAATATTCTCACAGCTTCTTATTCACCAGCATAGTAGATGCCTGATCAGTCGGCATAATCAGCATATCATGAATGCTTACATGCTTTGGTCGGGTGATACAGAACAACATCGCTTCAGCCACATCATTTCCATGCAGAGGCGTATATCCCTCATACACCTTTTCTGCACGTTCGGCATCACCTCTGAAACGAACAAGTGAAAACTCAGTCTCCACAAGTCCCGGATCGATATTGCAAACCCGTACTCCAGTTCCATTCAAGTCTAGTTGCATGGATTCAGATATAGCACGGGCAGCGTGTTTAGATGCGCAATAGACATTGCCCGCAGGGTAGATTTGCCGTCCGGCAATGGAAGAGATATTCACTACAATCCCGTCATTACGTTTAATCATCAACGGCAGAACTGCACGACTTACATAGAGAAGCCCCTTTACATTTGTATCAATCATCTCATCCCAATTTGTGAAATCTCCATCTTGGATTTTATCCAAACCTCGGGAGAGTCCGGCGTTATTAATCAGAACATCTATTTCTGCCCATTTATCTTTAAGTGTTGAAATTACATTCTCCACTTCAATACGGTCGCGTACATCACATTTTGCTACTAAAATTTCTGTTTTATAGTTTGCTCTCAGGTCTAATGCAAGCTCTTCGAGCAATTCTATTCTACGGGCAAGGAAGATAAGACGCGCGCCTTCTTTAGCACAGATTTCCGCGCAAGCGCGTCCGATACCGCTTGATGCACCGGTAATTAGGATTGTTTTGTTGGATAGTTTCATGGTTGATGTTATTATACGAGTGAATTTAATAGAATTTTCTATAGTTCAATGTTTACAAGTATTTGAAGAATTCC
>CALMMI010000343.1 GCA_937868245.1 uncultured Ignavibacteria bacterium
CACAAATCATTATTATGCAACCATCGCTTTTATCATTTGTTCTTGTTGCAGTAGGAGGTGCTGTAGGATCGGCTGCACGGTATGGAGTTGCTTTGGTAGGTTTGCGGTTTGGATTGCAATTTCCAATCGGAACTCTTACTGCAAATGTTCTGGGTTGCCTTATTATAGGTTTCATAAGTCAGATTGCTGTTAAAAACGATGTACTCTCTCCTGAAATGCGATTGTTTCTCGCCGCAGGTTTCTGCGGTGGGTTTACCACTTTTTCTACATTCATGCTCGAGATTACAAGCCTGTTGGAATATCATAAGATTGTAACAGCTGCTCTTTATGTAGGAGTAAGTGCAGTCGGCGGATTGCTTGCCGTGTATGCAGGAATTTGGTTAGCCAAACTTTGGACATAACTCCATTATGAAAGTAATTACTCGTACTATCCTTTTGCTCTCGGCAGTCAGTTTGCTAACTGATATTTCAAGCGAGATGCTCTATCCGATAATGCCTGTTTACCTTCAATCAATAGGCTTTTCAGCTCTTCTTATTGGGATATTGGAAGGCTTTGCCGAAGCCACCGCCGGTCTCTCCAAAGGATATTTCGGAAAGCTGTCCGATAGCTACCAACGGCGTTTGCCTTTCGTTCAGTTTGGATATACACTCAGTGCATTCTCGAAACTTATGCTCGGGCTGTATGCTGCAACAGGATGGGTATTTGCTGCCCGAACAGTTGACCGTCTGGGAAAAGGAATAAGAACAAGTGCACGAGATGCTCTCCTTTCATCAGAAACCACACCTGAGCATAAGGGTAAAGTATTTGGATTCCATCGAAGTGCCGATACGATAGGAGCGGCACTCGGTCCTATACTTGCCATCATCTACCTTTATTATTATCCCGCCCAATACTCTACCTTATTTATCATTGCATTTGTTCCGGGTGTTCTCGGGGCTTTCGTTACGTTGTTGATTAAAGAAAAGAATGTTCCCACCACACACACAGTAAAATCCTCCACAAGTTTTTTTTCTTTTCTACTTTATTGGAAAGACTCACCATCTGATTTTCGTGCACTTGCATTTGGATTGATTTTCTTTGCAATTATCAACAGTTCGGATTTGTTCATTTTACTAATGATAAAATACAGGGGAGCAAGTGACCTTAGAGTAATACAAGCATATATACTCTACAACCTTGTGTATGCTCTGGCTGCATATCCATTCGGTATTATAGCAGATAAATTAGGGCTAAAAAGAATGTTTATGTTTGGAATAGGTATTTTTGTAATTGTATATGCCGGGATAGCTATTACAAACAATTATTTACTAATTTGCTTACTGTTGGCACTTTATGGTATTTACGCAGCAGCAACCGAAGGAATCGGCAAGGCATGGGTTACAAACTTAGTCCCGAAGGAACAAACCGCAACAGCAATCGGTTTTATCAACGGGGTAAGCAGCATTGCTTCTCTTATCTCGAGCGCATTGGCGGGATTATTATGGAGTGTGTTTTCGCCGGAAATTCCTTTTTATGTTTCTGCTTGTGGAGCGATTGTTGTGCTTATTTACTTTATGGTTAGGTTTAGAAAAGTGCAGGTAGTTTAATTACTTATAGTTAACAAGTATATCCCATCCCCTATCCCACCACCTCAATCTCCTGAAACAACCCGTTCTCAACCCAACTTTGAAACCACTCCGATATTTTCGGTTGAATTATATCAATTTCCTCCTGAAACTGTTCAGCAACCAGAGCAAGTGATTCGCCGAGTGTTTTTCCGGCAGCAAGTCCACTTAATATTACAAAAGCTGGATGCTCTACTTTCATTCTCCACGTTAGATATTCATTCCGAAAAACAACAATATACTCTTTCTTGCGGCGGATAACCTTCGGAGGTTGTTTTTTACCGAGTACAGCTCCGAAATAAGCATTTACAGGATATTCATTTGCAAGGAGTGCAAACCCTGCTACAGGAGTTAAATTTACAGAATCCCATTTATCAGCCGGTATTGCTGCAATAGAATCAGCTGAAAGTACTTGTGATTCTTCTACATCCATTATTGTGCTGATTGTATATTCCAAACGTGCCAACTCAACTAAAAAATCCCGTTTCTTATACGGAAGCCTTCCTAAAAATTCAGGGAAATGTGCTCCTGCAACATTTAATGTATAACTTTTGGACGGATATTGTTCAAAATAGCGTCGGGAAACTTCTTCAAACTCTTCATCACCCAGAAAATACTTCACAGCTTCATAATCACTTGTAAGTGCTTCCTCCAACCTTGCGAAATAAGCATACTGATATGCTTGCATCCTTTCCTTCGGAGTAAGAGTTTTAGATGGCAAAACAATTGCTTCTGCTATTTCTGTTGGAAGGATAGCAGTGGCTTCAGGTGAAGTCCATGCATCGTCGTTATTTCCGGGATAGGAAATAACGGCTTTCATCCAATGTTGGAATTGTTCCAGGGAGATATGAGGGATTTGCATGATTAAGAATCAAAAATAAAATCAATTATCAATACAATTGCTACATACGAATATGCTTACAAATTAAGTAGCAGGACAGAATTATTTTACACATTCATTATGAATAATTTTGCAAGTTATTGAACCCTTCGATGAACTCAGGGTGACTTACTATTTCTGTCATGCTGAGCCCGTCGAAGCATAAAAACACTTGCCTCTTTACTATATTTTTGAATCTAATTCAAAAAAAGTAAATTAAGTTTCTCACTGCTTAATACACTTACTTGCTTAAAGATTATGTTATTAAGTAACTCCCGATAGGGTTTTCACAGTACAAGAGGAATCCGAAAGTAATTATATTCTGTGTACTTTACAGAGATAAATAACGTTACAGCACTTCATTTTAATGAACAAATTCATTCAAATCACAACACTAAGATATTGAACTGAACTACTGCGACCTTACCGTAAACAAAAGCAATACTGTAACTGCAGCTGCCGCTACAAAAAGTATAGGTTCAGCAACTTCACCAAAGAACCCTTTGGGCTGTTCTGGAACTAACGATTTAGTAAAAGGATAAGCAGGGATTTCAACAATCCCGATATCCCTTCTGGCAATAGTATCCCGGCTAACCGCCGAAAACTGGGGAATATCGATTAGACTGCCCGATTTATGAAGAACACCCCGTGTAATTACCTGCCCCTCTCGGATTAGAGAGTCGCCCGACTCGCTATAAAGAAAATACCTGACCGCACAGTCCTCTATCTGAATTTCCACTTTCTGTTGTGCTGTTGGATTCCCTTCGTAAAAACGCACTGCTTGTAACGATACAAACTCTTGTTGCAAAAGCCATGCCGCCGGATGAGCTGAAATGGAAAGACTGCATGAATCAATCGAGTAATTACGTAAAAACGAAATCAGGTTAGTTCCCGCCGAACGGGACAGTGAATCGAGAATACTATAATTCGATTGGGGAATACCTGCATTCAACCTACACGACAGCAGAATAAACACAACTCCAATCACTATTGACTGTAACCGTAATCGGTGTCGGGTAACTATCATAGAATACTATGGTTGAAAAGGTAAATGAGTTTGGATTAGAGTCTTGTACGTTTTTGCACTGTTCTAATTCTCTATTGCAAATTTACCGTACTTTAACGTCATAAAAAAACCGCTATGCAAACAGCACAACGGTTTTACTTTTTAACAATCAAAATCTGTCTAATGAGTGAACATTAGCGATTGAATTGAATTACCTGTTTGTATCCTTACAAAATAAGCTCCACCGGATAAATCTCCTGCTGAAAAAGGGACTTCATGCTGTCCGGAAGAATACTCTTCACTTGAAATAGTACGAATTTTACGTCCGTCGTAGCTATATAACGACATTGTCATCATCTGGCGTTTTTCCAATTGGAAGTGAATTATTGCTCCGTCCTTAACAACATTTGGAGTAATGCTACATGATTGAACAACAGGTTCTCCTTGCTGAATATTACCGGTTGATGTAGAAGTAACCCATTTGTTAATCATTCCTTTTTCGCAGCTTGTCAGGCTCAGGCCATTAGAGGGCATTGGCTTGCAATCACTTGCATGAAGAACTGTACATAATATCTGCTCTTTCATGTCTTCAATATTTTGGTCAGTTGACAAATCGATTCCTGCAAATGCTGTTGGACCATTATGGCACCCTAAACAATTATTTGCAATGAGTGGTTTTATTGTGCTAAACGTAACATTTACAGAATCGCAATTTGTAACAGTGCACGTAGTATTTTTTGCACCTTGGTCAATCCATGTTTTAATCAATGTCTTTTGCGCAGCTGTTAATTTTGTGTACGGACTTTCGGGCATCACATTATTTGCTACTTCCCTATAAATTGCACTTGTTGCTGAATTTCCGGCTTTTACACCCTTCACGATTCCTGCATAGGATGTTAGTGTTAATCCTTCTTTGTGACTAATAGCGTCGTGACAATTCGACATCGCGCAATTTGAATTTAGCATTGGTAATATATCCCGTGAAAAGCATACCGTATCCACTTGAATTGTAGGACTCGTGCCGCCATCATTACCGAAACTTTGAAGACCGAACAGACATGCAATTGCAAGTACACCAATCGTAACCATTTTATTCATTTAGCTTTACCTTATTTGTTGAAATAATATGAAATATGTATTGAATCAAAATTTCTTGTAGTCCAATCTATTGAATACTCGAATAAGTAATCAGAGAAAATTTAGTTACATAATATGAATTTTTGAAGCCAAAATATCGAGGAATACAGTCGAATGATTTCTAATTTCTTGCCGGTATCTGATACACATTCAATCCTAACTATCCAAAAAGTAATAGTACATACTCTATTTTTAATTTTAAATAGTTAATAGGATTATGCAAAACTACCTATTATGTTTTGGAACAGTTTGTCTTTTACGTTCCTTCCGCTTCAATACTCCCGGTAGGTCTGGAATATTCAGTCTTATCCGCAGGATGCTCACGTTTTATCACAACCACTGTTGAATCATCGGAGTACACAGCCTCGGTACTAAATATTTGAGTAGCTTCCAAAATTCTGTATGCTAACGTTTTTGCATCGTCGGTTCTGTGTTCTTTAAGTAAATCCGCAAGACGTTGATAACCGAATAAATTACCGTCCTTATCCTGAGCTTCAAGAATACCGTCTGTAAACAGGAGAAGAATATCTCCAAAATTCATGTTAATATTCTCTACCCTGAATTTTTGCTCGGGGATAATTCCCAAAATTCCTCCTGTTGGATTAAGCAGTTGCGATTCACCCGTTTGAGCAGAAAAGTGCAATGGGGAGCAATGCCCTGCATTGGCAAATAGAACCAATCCGTTCTGCGAACTAGTAAGTTCGCAATAGAATAATGTAACGAACCGTTCAAAAGGGAAAGTTTCGTACAGTAATTTATTAAGATGTGAGATTAACGATGATATTTTTGTGTGATACCCCGCGCCCATACGAATCGCCCCCGAAACAAAAAGGGCTTGAATTGCTGCAGGCAGACCTTTGCTTGCTGCATCACTGATTACTACACTTACCCGCTCATCATCCTCGGGTGAGCGTAGATAGTCGAAATAATCACCACCAACAATATTATCGGGTAACGAAATACCGAATACGTGATAGTCGTAAAAAGTAAGGGTATGGTCTGGCAGTAATCCCCGTTGAATTTCGGATGCTTTGTCCAGGTCGCGTTTTAATTTTTCCTGTTCGGCATGGCGGTAGTTGCTGCACTTCCGATAACACTCAGAATATCAAAAAATTCTTGATTGAGGTGCACACCGTTGAATGCCAGCGCATAACTGTAAAACTTACCGCTCGCCCTTTTTACCATTTCGCCTACACCTGTTGCCGAATAAAGATGGATTCCCTTTTCCAGCAATAAAGTATCAGTTTCATAGTTGATAACCGTACGGCGTGCCGATAGTTGATCAAAAACCGGTTGCTCCGAAATTTTGATGGAATAATCATCCGGTATAACGTCCACCTCGCCAAATTGATAGCGCAATGAATATACATCTTCCGATGAATCAAGCTCCCAAACCCGCCCTCCGATGATATTGAGCTCTTCGCGACCTACAAAATAACGTACAAGTGCGCATAGCAAATCCAATTCGTTCTCAAATTGGTACGAAAATAGTCGCTCTACCAGTTTATATATCTCACGTTGTGTCATTATGTCGTAAAAAAGATGACTGAAAACTATTTTTGATTAAACTTTTGTCAGATTCGTATGTCTTAGCTACAGATTAGTATGCCATAGCTGTTAAAATCTGTGAAATTTTAGCAGTTTACTTCAAAAGGCATAATAATTGCCTTATTAAAGCGTATTGTGTAACATTAGTATGTTCAGCACAATTATTGAATAGAGTATTAAAGTGCAAATTACGGCTTTTTAGAAGGATTTTCTACACAATAGTAGGCATTTATTAATATTCATTGTATATTTGAAGTATCACAACAGTCTTTTCGGTTTTGTATCAGCAACAATTACCGATACTATCACTTAAATTCAGTAAAATAATTTGTCCAAAAGGTTACTGTATGAGCAAATTTATCCTCAAGTATGTATTTTTTCTGACAGTTTTCATATCCTGTTTCCTCTCCGTCTATTCCGAGAGCATGAGTTTTGGGTCTAAAATTACCTATAACTCCAAATCAGGCAGTACCCTTCTTGCATTCTCCAAAAAAATTGCAGCAGCAAATTATGCACAACGGTACGATTCCGTAACCTCGCTATCCCGCAAGCAAGCAGCTGATACCATTCAAACAAGGATTGTTAGAATATATCCCAGTGCTAACGATGTTTACCACTTGGAAATTGACCTTGCGCAAGACCAGCAGAATCTGACAATTGCCGCTTATAATCTTCTAGGAAAGAAAGTACTCGACATCCATCAAGGCGGCGACA
>CALMMI010000344.1 GCA_937868245.1 uncultured Ignavibacteria bacterium
AATGCCATTATATCTGAACGGTATAATAGGGTCGTTGTTTCTAAGATGATAAAATTTAGCAAAAACTGCACCTCTAACCGAACCTTGACGGTTTGGCATTATAGTTACGGTATCAAAATCACGAACTTTATCATTTGTACCATTGTTTAATGGACGAAAGATGCTTTTTTTGATAGTAAAAGACACTTGTGAATTACGTTGTGTAGAAGTTATGACCTGATCCATATCACCTAATGCCAAAGAATCAAACTTAAAATTGATGCTTTGTAGTATTACATTAACTTCTTTTTTACTTGCTTGATTGTACTGCTCAATCTTTGGGAAAAACTGACCGTTTACCCAAATCCGATGTTCAACATTAGAGGTATCTATTTTGACACCGCTTGTAGAGGTATATTGCTGTCCATCAATTTCCCAGGGCTTGTTAGAGCTGTTTAGGCAATTGATACCGCTTCCGTCATCAGCTGTTGGTGCTACGATGAATGGTGCTGTAGGTCCGTTTTTTTCTTCTGCTTCACCATCTACATCCATTGGATTTTTGCACGAGCTAAAGCTAAGTACAATAAAACAAAGTGCAAATGCTAAACTTAATTTCTGAAAGATTTTCATGCTAATTATTAGAAATGAATTATTATTCCTGAGTTGAAACCTGTTTTCACAGTATTAAAACCGACATTTTGAAATTCATAGAACAAACCACTAACTTCGTATCCTGCTGAAATGCTAAGGAGAGAAGATAATGGGTATTGAACTCCAACCTCTCCACGAACATGAGTTCCTAATTCGGAAAACCCACCGAAACCGGTAATATAAGGTTGTACACCGCCCCAGAAAGAAAGTGATGATACTTGATACTGTGCTGATAAGCCATACCACCATACAATTGAATATTGATCTCTAATAATTTTACGATCAGAGATAGTTCCCTCATAATGCAAGGGGAAAGCTTCTTGCCCTAGTTTACGACCTACAGAAAAATCTTTAGAAAGAAAAAACATTAGTTGACCATTTATATCCTTAAATGTACCTGTGGGTGCGGTTAAAGAGGTTGAGGGAGCTGATGACCAATTACTGACAACTCCACCAACCTTAGCTGACCACCGTTGATAATACGGCTCATCCTGAGGTAAAAATTCACGTTCAAGTATCTCTCCGGTTAAGGCATCATGTGACTCTACCAGTGCATTGTCCTGAGAAATTGGAGAAGCAATATATGTGGATGTTTGTTTCGGGAAAATTGAATTTCCACCCGATGAAAACTGTGCATACAACGGTTGTCTGTCGTGTGCTGCAAATATAGAGGCTGATTCTTCAATCGGGGTATTCAATACAGATTTATTTACATTTTGTTTCATACTGTTGTCGGCAACTGACGGTTTGTCGATATATCTGTATTCAACTTTAGGGACATACACTTTTTGAGTTTGAATAACTACTTTAGGTTCTACATTTTGCAATTGATTACGGAATGAATTAGCCTGATCGGCTAATTGTGCAGCTGCTTCAGAACGAATTTTCTGTATTTCAGCTGATTGAGTGGCAGCCATTGCATTTAGATTTGAATTGTAACCCCAATTTAGAAGCCAGAATGTAACTCCTGCACCAATCAAGGCAGTAGCCGAGGGAAGCCAAAATTTACTCCACCATGAAGCGGCTGCTACCGTTGTGGCTGCACTTGAAGCGGTAAGTGCTTCACCTGCTGCTACTGCACCGGCTGTTGCAGCGGGGAGTGTAAATCCAAGGGTACTGAATATATTACTTGTGGCTGCAAGCGGAGGGGTGAATGCCTCTATATCTTGCTGAACTGCCGAGCGCATGGCAAGCAATTCACGCATTTCGTTGCGTAATTCTCCGCTCGAAGCAAGTTCGTTAAATAATGGTTGCTCGTGCGATTGTTCTAATTCACCGTCCAGGAACGCATGGAGCAAATCTGATGTACTGTGGTTGTTCATAATTCTAAGGACAAAAATGTATCGTAATTTTTATCAATATGTTGTAATGTTATTTTGCCAAGTCGGCTAAGTAAGGAGCTAATATTTCTCTAATTTTTTGTTTTGCTCTAAAAAGTCTGATTTTCACTGTAGCCATTGTGCTGTTTGTCACTTCACAGATTTCCTGATAGGAAAGACCGTCGTATTCTCTAAGTACAAAAGTTTCACGATAATCGTCGGGTAACAAATCCATTGCAGCCGTTATGAGCTTGAGAAGTTCTGTTTTTTCTGCCGATTCATCGTTCATCGAAGCATGGAAATCTTCGAACTGAACGGTTTGATGTCTTGTGCGTTGCGCATTTAAACAAAGGTTTCTTGCAATTCTTAATAAAAACGCAGGAACATTTGTCATTATCCGCTCTTGCTGGGCACTTTGGAAAAATTTAATGAATGTATCTTGGAATGCATCCTGTGCCCTGTCCCTATCACCCAAAATTCTGCGGCAATATGCAAATACACGGGGTGAATGACGAGCATAGAGTTCGGCAAATGCTTGTTCTGCAATGATTTTTTCTTCCCTCATTTGGTAGAAAAGATCTGCGTCTGTATGTTGTGATATACTTTTTGACATAGAACCAAAGCGATTATTTGCTCTCTAGAATTTGATACACTAACAAACCTATATCAAAAATGTTACTAAGATATTTTTTGTTTGTTATAAATACAAGAACTGCAAAAATACACTAAAGAATAATTACAAGCAATCTGGCTTCTTCCGAACTTTAGCAACAAAGTAAGATATTGATTCTTTAGAAGTTGAAAGTTGCAAGCAGCACTTGTGAAATACTGAAACTAATAAATATCAGAATTTACAATTCCTGTAAGAATCCAAAGAAAATGGTATTTTTGCTTACATTGTTTTTTTTGATAATTTTTTCAATACGAAGATTCAGTAATGGCACTATCAGCTTCCGAACTTTCAGAACAACTAATAATTACTGTCGAATCCATGATGCCATATATTCAGGAGGGGTTTGATTCATACCAAAATGCAGGTTTTACAGAACGAAGCCCTGAATTTTTCTGTCTTGAATTATGCGGTGAAGCAGGTGAACTTGCCAATCTTGAGAAAAAAAAGTGGAAAGGGAAGACAATCGTAAAAGAATTACTCGAGGATGAAGCAGCTGATGTGTTAATTGCTCTTTGTAATTATTCTAACGCTCGTGGTATCAATTTAGCCAAAGCGGTTGCATCCAAATTAAGAGTAATCGAAACAAAACGTGCTCGTTTGAAAACAAAAGGGAAGTCATATTGAATTTATAGAATTTGAGTTTTCCATAAAGATGATTCTGTAAACCAGAAGAGGCAAGACATTGCCTTTCAGATAAATACCTTCTTTTTTTACTCCTTAAAAATTCTTTAAAATATTGTTAAAGGATGCAACCTATTGCTTGATATTGAATTAAAGAAAGTACAGCTGCGGCAGGGTATTGCCCTGCCGCAACAGAAACAGGAAAAAATTTCGTAATTTGCACCCCTGAATTTACTCGTTTATTACACCTGAAGTAATAGACACTCCTTCGCAACTCTTCTATTACAAGAACTCTCATGAGCATTACCCCGATTGAAATTCAGTGTCTGGATAAAGGTTTTGTACGGCTAATTGATGTAATGGGTGATGACAATTCCATCGTTCAAGCAGC
>CALMMI010000345.1 GCA_937868245.1 uncultured Ignavibacteria bacterium
CACTTAAAGAACGTGTTGCAAAAGGTGAAAAATTTGAGGATTTAGCAAAGCAGTATTCAGAAGAAAAAGAAACACAAGGCTTCGGCGGTTCAATGGGTGCAGTAGAGCTTACAAGATTACCGGGTGAACTGAAGTCTATTATCGAATCACTTCCTGACGGCGGTGTTACCGACCCACTACCGTACATGTCCGACCCTACAAAACCGGCATTTCATATCCTTCAGCGTAAAGTAATGATACCTGAACACAAAGCCCTAATAGATAAAGATTTAAAACGCATTGAACAAATTGCTACTGTGTACAAGCAAAATAAGGAATTTGATGAATGGGTGCAGGTACTCCGCAAAACACTATATTGGGAAGTGAAACAGTAAGGGAACATTTGTTTCTATTCTCATCTATAGATTTGATTCAATAGCATGAAATAGTATGAAGGTAAATCTACGACCCGTTCTATTGTCCACAGGTATTATAGCAATTCTATTTTATGTATTGCATATAATAATCGGTGGATTGTTATGGAACGGGTATAGCCATTTACAGCAACCAATTAGCGATCTAACATCAGCCGGTGCTCCAAACAGAGATATGATGCTCGTGTTTACCAATCTATACAGTGGTTTGGTATTAATTTTTGCTGTATCTTTTACTGTATATGAAAGAAAAAAACACGATAAACTCGTGCTATGGGGTGGCGTGTGTTTCATTGTGTTGCACTGTATATCCATATCGTACGCATTCTTCCCTGAGGATTTGCCCGGCACTAAGGAAACATTCCAAGGATTTATGCATATAGCTGTTACAGCTTTAATTGTACCTTTTACCATACTTGCCCCGCTGCTGATTGGTTTGGGTTTTCGTAAAGAAAAAGAATGGCGGGCATTCGGACTCTTTTCGATACTTATCGGAATATCAATTGTTATTTTTGGCGGGATGAGTGCAGTTTTCTTTGTTAATAAATTACCATATTTTGGATTGGTTGAAAGGATTAATATAGGAGGTTTACAGCTGTGGACATGTTGCTTGTCGTACAAACTCATTACACAAAAATGAAAACTCTGAATATAGCTCTTGTAGTATTGCTGCTGATTTCTACAAGCACTCTGAAAGCACAGGAGAGTAACTATGAATACCTCTTTAAAAAAGGGGATACTCTTATAACGGATATTCAATATTACGGTGGATTCACCCACCAACATCATGATTTCTTTAACAAAGCCTTTTCGTTTCAGGGGATAGAAACAGGGTTTATATTTAACCGTAGCCTTTTTGCAGGAGTTTATGGTTCTACCTTCGTATCAAACTTGGAAGTTGAAATGGTGCCACGAAAAATGTACTTTTCATTGGCTCAAGCAGGATTAGTACTCGGAGTAATATATAACAGTCCTAAATTTATCCACACCGGGCTACTTCTGAATATCGGGTACCTTTCGATTGTTGGCGGTAATGAGCCATTCCCTCTTTTTATTGAGCCAAATCCGGGTATAAATATCAGTGGAGCTGTAATTGCACCACAGGCTTTTGCTGAAGTTAATATTTTAAAATGGCTTAAGGTAAGGACAGGACTTGCATACAATTTCTATAGTTTCGAAGATCAATCTGTAGTTACACGAAATGATGTGCAAAACGTGTCATTCACTTTTGGGTTTTTCTTTGGAGCATTTAGCAAATGAAATATTCTAATTACTGTATAAAAAAAAGTCGTTCACAAAGTA
>CALMMI010000346.1 GCA_937868245.1 uncultured Ignavibacteria bacterium
TGCCATGGGCGGTGCAGCAGTTGCAATGGAACATTCCTCATTCGAGGGGTATAATAATCCTGCTCTTCTTGGTTTTGCACCCAAATTCAGTTTAGCAGGGTCGTGGCAAAACCCGCTTCCGATTATGGACCGAAACCATATCTATGCCATGGCATCCTATAGTTTAGATACTGAACAGGCGGTAAGTTTAAGTGCAAATATATATACCGAAGGCACACATTTCAGGATATTTGAGAATGGCTCTGTTGGTGCTAAATATAATTCAAACAGTGCATTGCTATCGGCTACCTACGCTCGTGTTTTGAACAGGCAGCTTTCCATTGGTGCATCAGTTGGTTTACTAAAAATTAATCTTACACCTGATAATTCATTTACAGGAGCATCCGGAACTACAACTTCCCTGCTTTTCAATGCAGGAGTATTGTACCGCAATTTGATAACCGAAGCAACTTATACAGATTTGGAATCAGATACTGCTAATAAAACAAGCATGTATGTACACAAAGGTATATCAGTTGGTATGTCACTTTCTAATATTGGTCCAAAAATAGGTTTCAAGAATTTGACAGCTAATGATGCACCGTCTGTATTAACAATCGGTGCAGCATATTCCCCAATTAGAACAGACCTGATAGGAGTTCAGGTTGCTTTGGATTTAGAGAAGCGATTATATGATGACGGCTTGATAAACAGGATTCACACAGGTTGTGAAGTAAATATATTACGATATGTATGCTTACGGGCAGGTTACAATGCAGGTGCAACAAGTTCCGAAAGCTCATATTTCACTCTCGGCGGCGGTGTAAGCCTTCCTTTTGCTCAGTTGAATGTGGCGCGGTACACCAAGGCGTTGTTACCGACATGGCAATTTAGTGCATCATTTTTTTTGGAGTAATTATGAAACCTTTTGTTAAACTTATACCGTTGTTTTTAGTACTTTGTATTGTAGTTACAGGGTGCAGTTACGATAATGATACTCTAGTTGCCATCAGAAATGGCGAGAAACTTTCGGAAGGAAGTCCTGTAAGATTTCAGCTGTTGAGTATTTACCCTGATCCATCTCAGAGCCAAGCACAGATTGAGATGGAGGTATTTTCGCCACAACGTATAAAACTGAGTATTTATAACGAGGATTGGCAGGAATTAAGGGTCATATCGGAAGATATTTATACAGGAGGGCACCACACCCCGAACTTTTCTGCTAAAAATCTTGCTAACGGTATTTATTATTTGGTGGCTACATGCCAGGACGAAACACAGATTCTATCGTTTATCCATTTGGAGTAAATTTGAGTTAAAAGTAGTACGATAAAAGCCCAACCAATGTATTTAGTTGGGCTTCTTTATATATTCTTGTCTGTTTCGTTATTTGTAACTAAAACTTCTTATTCTTATAGCGAAAATCTATAATCTCTGCTAATGGGTTTCCTTACAGAAATTTACTACGCTAAATGAATTCTGATGCAAATGTTTTACTTACAAACAATGAACAAACTACCCGCAATCACAATTGCATTTTGGATAACGAAAATATGTGCAACCACATTAGGTGAAACTGCAGGTGATTTATTATCAATGACATTAAATATAGGTTACACCGTTAGTTCAGCTATTCTTCTAAGTTTCTTTCTTGCCACTTTAATTATTCAGTTAACCACAAAAACATACAAACCTATAGTTTACTGGTCAGTAATTCTTGCTACAAGTACAGCAGGAACAACCATGTCGGATTTCATGGATAGAACACTTGGGTTAGGTTATGCTACCGGGTCAATGATTTTGGCAGGGCTATTAATTTCTACCCTTTTAGTGTGGAAAGTTTCAGAGAAATCGCTCTCGGTTACTTCAATTCAATCACGCAAGGGAGAGCTTTTTTACTGGATAGCTATCTTGTTTTCTAATACATTAGGTACAGCTGTTGGTGATTACTTGGCTGATAGTTCGGGACTAGGTTTTTATGGAGGAGCAATACTTATTGGTAGCTTATTACTTGTAATTGTACTTATATACAATTTCACAAAAGTATCTCACGTATTGCTATTTTGGGCTGCATTTGTATTAACCCGACCGTTCGGTGCTACTTTTGGTGTTTTGCTTACAAAGCCTCTCGAAAATGGAGGTTTGAATTTTGGAACAATAGGTTCATCGATAATTTTATTTGCAGTTCTTGCAGTTTTAGTTGGACTATCAATTACGTTAAATTCTAATTTACCTATCATCCCTAAGCAAAAATCCCAATCATAGTTTCGGAGGTATTGTTTCATTGATAATCTTACCATCTGCCATTTCGATTATTCGATGTGTTCTGTGGGCGAAATCTATATCATGGGTTACAATCAACATTGTTTGCTTTTTATCTTTAACAATGTTACTGAAAATGTCAAAAACCATATCGCTGTTTTTCTTATCCAAGTTTCCTGTAGGTTCATCACCCATAATAATTAATGGGTCGTTTATTAGTGCTCTTGCAATTGCTACTCTTTGTTTTTGACCTCCGCTGAGTTGATTTGGGGACTTGAGGGCTTGATCCTGCATATCCAGTGTTCTCAAGTGTTCCATTGCATTATGTTCTATTTCGTCCGTAGAGTATTTTCCTAGTTTTATCCCGGGTATCATCACGTTCTTTAGTACATTGTATTCGTTTAGCAAATAATGAAATTGAAAAACAAAACCAATGTATTCATTCCTTATTTTGGCTAAATCTTTATCAGATTGATGCTCCAATAGTTCACCGTTAATGGATAGTTTACCCTCAAAATCGGTATCCATTGTTGATAGTATATATAATAATGTTGATTTTCCACAACCGGATTTCCCGACTACTGAAACAAATTCCCCATGATTAATACTTAGATTAATATCCGTCAGTACCTGAAATTTTACGGGATCGGAAAAATACTTATTAATATTTTCAGTATGCAATATCTGAGTTGAAGCCATGTTATTTGCCTCTAATTATTTCAACAGGGTCAATTCTACTTGCTTTTAGAGCCGGAAGAAGTCCTGCGATAGTTGTAGTGAACATAGCAAAGGTAATTCCGATTACATAATATATAATCTTATAATCAACAGGATATGTTTTTATGGTTGGTAACGATGCCGTCTTAAATGGAATTATTCCAATAATATTACTAAGTACAAAGCCCGCGAGCAATCCGAACACCCCGCCAACAATACCAATAATCAGAGATAATGATATAAAAATCCATTTCACATCGTTGCCAGAAAAACCGGTTGCTTTAAGAATTGCTATTGAATCCATCTTTTCGTATATCATCATATTCAAGATGTTATAGATTCCAAACCCTGCAACAATCAGTAATGTTATTCCCACTGCATACGAAATTATTGAACGAACATTACTACCTGTCTCAAATTGTGAATTCGCGGTTTGGGCATCAATTGCATCAACTGAAAATTTAGTTCTGTATTCTTTAGCCGCTTCAGGTGCCATTGCAACATCGGTAAGTTTTACTTGAATATCCGTAATATATGCAGCTGTTTCACCTAAAATCATCTGAGCTGTTTGGAGCGAAGTATAACTCATCGTATTATCAATTTCGGCTATACCAATCTGGCTGACACCTACAATTTTCAAACTTACCAACCCACCCTTAACGGTTGTTATTTGAATGACATCACCGATTTTTAACAGCATTTTTTCTG
>CALMMI010000347.1 GCA_937868245.1 uncultured Ignavibacteria bacterium
ACAGTGCCTCGGCAGGGCAGGTGTATTTCGAGGTGATTCAACGTGAGCGTCGCGGTCATTATCTTGGTAAAACCGTTCAGGTGATTCCGCATATTACTGATGAAATCAAACGCCGTATGACAACCTTCGATAAGCAGGTTGATGTGGTTCTTATCGAAATCGGTGGTACTGTGGGTGATATAGAATCCCTCCCCTTTCTGGAAGCTGTTCGCCAGATTTGCCTTGAGCGCGGAAACCGCAATACGCTCAATATTCATCTTACGTATGTTCCGTATATCAAATCGGCAGGTGAACTCAAAACCAAACCAACCCAACACTCCGTAAAAGTGTTGATGGAAGTTGGGATTCGTCCTGATATTCTCCTTTGCCGTACTGAACATAAACTCAGCAAGGACGTACGTTCTAAAATCGGACTTTTCTGTAATGTGGAGGAAGATTCAGTTATCGAAGCATTGGATGCAGAAACGATTTACGAAGTACCACTTTCATTTGCAAAGCGCAGTTTGGATGATATTGTCCTCCGTAAACTCCATATAAAAACTCCTGAACTGGAACTTGAAACATGGACAAAATTTGTACATAGAATCAAGAATCCAAAGTATGAAGTTACCATCGGTTTGGTTGGTAAATATACACAGGTTCAAGATTCATATAAAAGTATTTCGGAAGCGTTTATTCATGCTGGTGCAATTAACAATACAAAGGTTCATGTCCGTTGGCTGGATTCCGAACATATCACAGCTGAAAACGTTGCAGAACAATTAACCGGTTTGGATGGAGTATTGGTAGCCCCCGGCTTTGGTTCACGAGGGATTGAAGGTAAGCTTCACGCTCTTAAACTCATCAGGGAAAATGGGATTCCGTTCTTTGGGATTTGCCTTGGAATGCAATGCGCAGTTATGGAATTTGCCCGTAATGTATGTGGTTTGTCCGATGCGAATTCAAAAGAATTCAAAAAGACTAAAAACAATGTTATCGACCTGATGCCAGACCAACGGAATGTTACCGACAAAGGCGGAACGATGCGGCTTGGTGCATATCCGTGTGTTCTTAAAAAAGGCAGCCATGCTGCAATCGCGTATGGCACGGAGTTTATCAACGAGCGTCACCGCCACCGCTATGAAGTAAACAACTCGTACAGAAGGATTCTTGAAGAAAACGGTATGGTTCTCAGCGGTCTTTCGCCTGATACTACGCTTGTGGAAATCATTGAATTGCCTAACCATCCCTGGTTCGTGGGTGTGCAGTTCCACCCTGAATTGAAGTCACGTGCTGTTAGCGGACACCCACTGTTTATTGCGTTTATCAAAGCTGCTTTGGCTCGGAAAACGAACAGTAAAGAAGAGTGACTGTTATCGAACAAGTTACATTAACCACTTACAATTTAGACCTTTAAGGTTTTCGAAAACCTTAAAGGTCTTCGGATGTACAAGAATGCTATATAACTATTCAATACGTGACGATAGACAACCGACATGACCAATACTTATTAATACCATACTTTTACAACCTTAATTTCTACAAAAAGTACGTAGAATGATTTCATCAGCTTTCACTCCAATCACACAATCGTTTTTGAAAAATAAATTCCAGGTATTCCTTGCACTTGGGTATTTATGCTTTTGGATAATTTACGCTATCAATCCTGTTTGGAGACCGCAGTGGTGGCTTGACAATTACCTGGTTTTTGCATTCGTAGCACTACTTATCCTAACCCGAAAAAAATACCCGTTATCCGATACCTCATATTTACTTATTACTGTATTCATGTGCTTTCACGCGGTGGGAGCAAACAAGAGTTACTCAAATGTTGATTTAGGCTTTTGGATGTCGAAAACATTCGGTTTTGCCCGTCCGAACGTATATGACCGTCTTGTGCATTTTCTATTTGGCTTTTTTATGGGGTATCCTCTTCACGAGGTTCTCAGGCGGTATTCAACATTCAGACCTGTTTGGTGGTATGTACTACCTGTTGAGTTTATTCTGTCGTATAGTGCAGTGTATGAAATAATCGAAGCAGCCACAGCATGGTCGTTACCACCTGAGCAATACGACCCGTTTATAGGTTTGCAGGGTGATATTTGGGACGGGTACCGGGATATGTCGTGTGCAGCAATAGGGGCACTTTTATCCGTCGTCATCATCTTGATAATGGCTTACACTAAGAAAAAGATTAAATGTTAAGGAACTTTTAGAACCTACAACAGTATAACAATCCAATAACGTTCCGGACAAATTTCAATTTTCACCCTTATGAAAGGTCAGAATGAAACCCCTTATTGTATTGTTATTTTTTGTCCTTACCCTTCCGTTATGTTCTCAAACTAAAATTTGGGAAACTGCTTCTTCTACTAAAACTGACTATTTAGCATTTTCAAAAGACGGTTCCTCCCTTGCTACACTTTATAAAGGTAGTTTAACTATCTGGCAAACTGACTCCGGTTCATATTCAAAAAAAGTTGAAATATATGCAAATTCCAATCCTGTTTTTTCAAACAACAACGATACAGTGTATTGTCTTGGATTAATTGGCAAAGTGAATGGTTTATATGTCATTCCTCTGAACGAAGATTCTGTTTATTTTAGACCTCTCAAGGAATTTCAACCCTTTCTTAATGGTGGATTAT
>CALMMI010000348.1 GCA_937868245.1 uncultured Ignavibacteria bacterium
ACCAAGATAATTCCCATACATGATTGCAGCTCCATCAGAGGATAACTTGGCAATAAAACCGTCTTTATCACCACTTGTATTAAATGAAATATCAAATTCAACACCTTTATTTGAATTGGGAAGATTGTTTGATTTTGAAAAACCGCAAAAGACTATATTCCCGTTCAGATCTACTGCACAGGATTTTGAAAAATCATCAAGAGTTCCGCCATAAAATGTGCAAAATAGTAAATTACTTAAATCAGGATTGAATTTTGCTACATATGCATCATATCCACCATCTATCGTCCGGTCGTAACTGCCTTCTTGAACCGGAAAATTAGTTGAAGAAGTAAATCCTGTTACAATTACATTATTGGAATAATCGAGAACAACCTTTCTTCCTTCATCTTCTCCTGAACCGCCAATAAAAGTGGAGTAGATAAGAGGATCAATAACCAATTGCTTGGAATTATCATAATTTTTAACGGTAAAACCGACGTTCCCTTCTGATTTCAAAAAAAACGAACATTCTACTTTTTGCCTGAAATTCCCATGCATTTGATAGGCATATAACTTTTGCTGTACCACATCTCCAATTGAAGTATGGATAACCAGCTCCCCTTCCGAATTAATTTTAACTCCTTTAGCTCCCTTGAAATTCATGAGAATATCTTTAACATTTCCATTCGGAGCAATAATAAAGTCGTATCGAATATATCCTTCTTCAAAATACATACGCTGGTCAATACCTTTGTATATTTCTTTAAGTACAACCTCGCTATAAGTAGGCACGTAACTCGCCCATTTCGATTTATCGTTTCCAATAAAGTAATTATAATAGGTATTTTGTAATCCATTTGGTCTATCAACAGATATCCTCCCACCAAGGCATTCCATATCGACTACATTTCCGTGAATCGTTCCTTTGGACGTATCATTAATTTCCACAGGAAGTAAAGAAGATTTATTCTTCTCGGTATATTCAACAGTGCAGAAATCATACCGTATCCCCTTGTTTGTTATCCATGCATTCATCCCTTTCGATTTTGCAAGATAGAGTACATTACTGTTCCACTGACCTTTGTTTTGGATGAATACAGCATTAGAATGCTTTGAAGAATTGAGTTCAACTGCACGAACAATTCCAAAAGAAGAAAGGAAGAAACATAGTAATAATAATATTTTCATAGAATAAATCCTTTGACTTAAAAGCAATGGAATGATGATAAGGAATAATTTTCAGTTTTTAGGTTTACTTGAATGTCTATTGTAATTTACGAAATTTCAGAGAGCCTTACAGCATTTTAGAATATCAACTTACAAATAAGTAACATAACAATAAAAACAGTTAACTATCACGCATGTAAAGCCGGAATTCCATGACTTGTCATGGAATCTTTTCTTACAGAGCACTGTTATAACAATAGTATATAAGATTTTTCTGCTTCTACTTTGCAATTAACAACCTTTTCGTAAGTACCTGAGAAGGTGAACGCACAACCAGAAAATATACTCCGTCTGGAATATCCGTTACAGAGCTTGATATTTCTTTAGAACCATTGATATTGCTGTTGAATAGAACACTAACATCTTCTCCTAGTGCATTTGTTAGAGTTACAGTGTGTTTTCCTGATTCAGATGGGGTTATCGTCATATTCAAAACTTCGGCTGCAGGATTTGGTTGAATAGAAACAGATAATACTGATCCTGAATTATAATAACGGACACCTCCGTCACGGCAGACACCAGTCAATCGGAAAAATCCGTCTTTGGTAGTTACTTGAACCTTGCTATTTTGGAATATCATTGATTTCAAAACAATCGACGAGCTGTCTGTCACTCCCAATGCAGATTTCATTTCTACTACTGCAAGTGTGTCATTGTCAGTTTTCAGATTCCCGTTTATAGAAACTATCCTTCGATTGCTCTCAATTGTAGATACCTCATTAGTTGGTACTAGGACTGATGGTTCAACAGAAATCTGTGCCGTAAAAGTTGAACCTGATGCTTGAATCAAATTTTTGGAAGATGTAATAATAAGTGGTATTCGTATAGTTTCACCCGCTGCAGCTTCAATCAATATCGGTGAAACTGAAACTGTTAGTGTTGTCGAATTGGGCTTCAAAAATTGAAAAGGAATTGAAGTTCTCATACAGCCTGTTGCATGAACAGCAACCACAGTATAACTTCCTTCAATTTTCGCTTGTATTGTTTGAGCAGTCTGCCCAATATCTGTTCCGTTCAATCTCCATGAATAATTTATGGATGGATCAAACGGACTTATAACTAAAGAATCTTCTCCAGCCTGAGTAATTATTGGTGTTAAAGGCATCGGATTTACTGTTACAGTAACCTCTGGAGAAGTTCCCCTGCATCCATTTGAATTTAATACTGCTACACTATATTTTCCGGAGGTTTTAACTGTAATTTTAGGTGTAGCTGCACCAGTTGACCATATATAAGAAATAAAAGTACCTGCATCCAAAACCACACTGTCGCCTTCACAAATATAAGTTTCTCCTGAAGGTATTATTGTTGGGGAAGGTGTAGGGCTCATTGTTATAATAATAGGCTGAGAAGTACCTTTACACCCTGCAGCATCTTCTACTTCAACTGAATACGTACCTGCAGTTTTTACAGTTATTACCTTTGAAGTTTCTCCACTTGACCATTTGTATTTTGCAAAGTCACCTGCATCTAACAAAACGCTTTCTCCTTCGCAAAGTGTAGTTTTACCTTTTACACTAATCAAAGGGACAAGCGTTGTACCGATTACTACCGGAAAAACATTTTCGGATGAACAATTTATTGAACTTTCAATTACTTTTACTTTTCCTGTGCCTGTGTTTGCCCAACTTACAGTAACAATTGGGCTATCTTGTCCGGAAATTATTGTTCCTTCGGGTGAAACTTCCCATTTATAAGAATTAGCAGCTACCGGAGTAACTGAATACTGTACAGGATTCCCATTTACACAAGTTGAGTTTTTCCCGGTAATCTTAGGGTTTGGTTTAAGGTTGAGTGTAACGGTTACTTTATTTGAACTCCCTTTACAACCTCCTGCATCTTGCACATCCACTGAATAATCCCCTGCTGTTTTTACTATAATTGTTTGAGTTGTTTCACCTGTTGACCATTTATAATTTGTATATCCTGCGCCAGCATCTAAAAGGATGCTATCACCTGTACAAAGATTTGGGCTACCAGTTTCAATAATAGTTGAAGTTAAATGATCGCTTACATTTACAGGATATGTTACATCTTTAAAACAACTTGAAGTTTGATCCTTTTCAGATAACGAAATCAATCCTTGTCCTACAGCTGTCCAACTAACTTTAATTTTATTTGTATTCAACCCGCTTTTAATTGTTCCATTCTGAGTGACAGTCCATTTATAATCCCTTTTTGCATTGAAAGCAACAGAATATTCAATTTCATCTGAATTAACACATGCTGCATTTTGTCCCTGGATGATTGGATTCGGTGAAGGAAGAACATTTACGATAACAGGCGTCCGATTATTACTTACACAATTGGTTGTAGTATCGAATGACTCTACATAATATGTTGTTGTTTGTGTTATTATAGGAGTTGTAAAGTCACGTCCAACATGCAAAAGTTTACCACCAACGAGTGAATCATACCACTTAAAATTTGCATCTGATGGAAATATTGTTGAGAGTTTTACTGAACTACTACCACAAATTGATGGATTATCTGCGGTTGGGGCTGAAGGTTCCGGGACAATTACAACATTTATTGCCTTACGAACACTTGTACATTTGGTACTAGTATCCTGCGCTTCAACATAAATTACAGTAGATTTTAGAATTGGTTTTGTTGTAAAAATTGAACCTGTTCCACTTGGGGTAGTTGCTGTTAGGGAATCATACCATAGAATTTTATTTTCGGGATTTGAGGAAGCAGAAAATTGAAGTGATGTACCAATACAAGTCTTCTTTTCTTCAATTGGAGTGTAAATAGTTGGGATTGATTTTGTTCTTACTAAGTAATGGATTTTCTTTTCGCAGTTTTTATCAGTAGCTATTAGGGTATAACCACCTTGTTCTTCAGGGATAATTGTAAGTGAATCCGAATTTCCAACAGTAACACCTTTGGAATCACTTACCCAATTATAGGAAATGGGTCCGTCTCCTGTCATTTTGTTTCTGAGAGTTAATGGTTTCCAAGCACAAACTAATGTATCTACATGCGGTTGAGCAGTAATTGAGCATGTATTAATTACAGCAATGTAGGCATCTTGGGATCCATTAAACTCTTTGAATTTTACTTTGGATGTAGTTGGCATATCCGGAGAAGTGGTAGCGCCGGTAATATAAAAATCGCCGTCGCTGTTTTGCGTAAATGAAATTAAGGTGTCGCTTATAGACCCACCAAAATACGTGAAGTACTTACAAGTTCTTCCATCGGGGCTAAGTTTAAGAAGATATCCTTCGGATACTCCTTTATATGGTAAATCTACAACATCCCCTGTGGGGAAATCCGCCGATCCGCTTCCGGCAGTCCCCCCTACAACAACTGCTCCTTTATCATCTAAATATGCAATACACTTTGCTTCATCTCTTCCACTACCACCTAAATAAGAAGAATAATAATATCCACCTCCGATTCCTAACCTGATTACAAAACCTTCTGAACTTCCTGCAAAATCTTTGTCATAACCATTAACATTGAAACCTGTTTGCGATTCGGTATATCCACAAACAGCGGCAATACCATCCCTATCCACAGCAACAGCACTACAATAATCGATCCCGTCACCACCAATTAGAGTTGCATAATCAAGTGTGTTTCCATTAACACTTAAGGTAGCTAAAAAACCCTCTCCTGTACTAAGATTACTGTTTGTACTACGATATGCATTAGTTGTAGTAGGAAACGAACTTGAAGTTGAACCGACAACAACCGGATGATTTGTTCTATCTAAAGTAACTGCAAGACAAGCCTCTGTGGAGTTGTTATTTCCTAAAAAAGTAGAGAAAACGAGAGTTGATCCGGTTTTATTAATCTTTGCAACAAATCCGTCAGGATTTCCATATACTCTTTTATATACACTTTGTGTAGTAGGAAAATCAGACGATTCTGTATATCCAACAACCACAATTTCATCGGTTATAGGAACATTCACTATATCAAATGCTTGGTCAACTTTAGCACCACCAAGAAATGTAGAGAATTGAAGATTTGAGCCGGTTGTAGAAATTT
>CALMMI010000349.1 GCA_937868245.1 uncultured Ignavibacteria bacterium
GACTGGCTCTCTGTGTGACCGTATTTTTGTCACCCTGAGTTCATCGAAGGGTTCAATTACTTGCCAAATTGGTTATACTTAAAATGTAAAAAATTGTATCATTGAACTTAAATGATTAAATAGCAGTCTAAATTTACAAACAAACGTCATGTTAAAATTCAGTCCACACATAGCCTTTCAGGTAAAAAACTACAATGAAGCTGTTGATTTTTATATTAATACACTTGGATTTGAGGTTGTAAAACGAGGTGAAAAGGAAAGCCATCTATGTTTAGGAGAGATGAATTTTTATGTTGAAGATTCTGAACAAGGATATACTTTCTTAGAATTTACTGCCGACGATATTGAAACTGTTAAAAGTACTCTTGAAAATTCAGGTTGTCAGCTTCAGAAGACTCATTTGGAAAAAAGTTTTATGGTGGAAGACCCGTATGGGTTTCGGTTTCATGTGTGGGAAAACAAGTGAATTTAAAACCAAAATTTACATTCATGCATAATTATATTCAGAAATTAATCTAAGCGAACTATCCTGTTCGCTTTTTTGTACCAACTATCCTTGATTCTACCATCATTTTCTCCGAATTTTCCCTATTTTTGCTTTCAATTCTTTGATTTACCTTCCCAATTTTCAATTCATATACATTAGATACAATGCTCCAAGTAGTTCAATTTCAAAAAACAGGTGAAATGCTCGTAGAAGAACTTCCTGCCCCGGCTTGCCGTCCCGGAGGTGTTCTTGTAAGAACTGTCAATACACTCATAAGTGCAGGTACTGAACGTACTTCCGTTGCTTCTGCCCAATCTTCTATGTTAGACCGTGCCCGTTCGCAACCGGAAGCTGTAAAACAAGTTATCGAAAACGTTAAAAAAGACGGTCTGTTTGCAACGTATGAGCGTGTTAAATCCAAACTTGAATCCTATAAGACACTTGGATACAGTGCTGCCGGAGTTGTGATTGAATCGCGATGCGAAGAATTTTCTGTTGGCGACCGTGTTGCCTGTGCAGGAGCACAGTTTGCAAATCATGCCGAAATTATTTCCGTCCCTAAAAACCTGACTACTAAAATCCCTGATAATGTTTCATTTGCTGAAGCTGCTTATACTACGCTCGGAGCAATCGCTCTGCAAGGTGTTCGCCAGGCTGACTTGCGTCTTGGTGAAACTGTTGCAGTAATAGGTCTTGGACTGCTCGGACAGCTGACCGTTCAATTCCTGAAAGCATCCGGTTGCCGTGTTGTAGGGCTTGATATTAACGAAAGTCTATTCGATATGGCAAAGCAATACGGATGTGATGCAACATTCCCCAGCAGTCGTGATGCGGCAGCAAGTATAAAAGCATTCACCCGCGGACTTGGAACGGACGCCGTTATTATTACCGCAAGCACAAGCTCTGATGAACCGATTCTCCTTTCGCTCGATATTGCACGGAAGAAAAGCCCGATTGTGATAGTAGGTGCTGTCCCAATGAATGTCCCCCGCTCCCCTTTCTATGAAAAAGAACTTGAACTGAAAATCTCGTGCAGCTACGGTCCGGGACGTTACGACCCTTCGTATGAAGAAGGTGGAAACGACTACCCTGCTGGATATGTCCGCTGGACGGAAAACCGAAATATGGGTGCATTTTTGGATTTGATTGCAGCAGGAAAAGTAGATGTAAAATCAATGACAACCCATAGTTTCCCTGTTCAACAGGCAACTACTGCTTATGATTTAATTACAGGAAAAACAAAAGAGCCATATTTAGGGATACTGCTTGAGTATCCTGAGCGTAAAGATGCCGGCAAACGTTCAGTAGTTGTTTCATCCGGGGCAAAGAAATCATCTATCGGAATTGGTTTTGTGGGTTTGGGGAGCTTTGCCGAATCCATGCTTATGCCACCGCTTAAAGCAGCTAAAGTGGATTTTATAGGTGTTTCAACCGGAACGCCTGTAAACGCGAAGTCAGCTGCACAGAAATATGGTTTCAGGGTTTGCTCAACGGATTCTATGGAGATAATTAATAATCCTGATGTCAATGCAATTTTCTGTGCATCACGTCATGATTCTCATGCTCGATACGTGGAAGCAGCTATCACAGCAGGTAAACCTATTTTTGTGGAGAAGCCGCTTTGTATTAATAAAGAGCAACTTTCAGGAATTGACAAAGCTGTCGAGATGAATAAAGGTCAAGTAATGGTTGGGTTCAATCGTAGATTCTCTGAAAGTTTCCGTGCGGTTAAAAAGTTTTACACTGACCGTAGTGAGCCAATGGCAATTACATACCGTGTGAATGCAGGTTCAATCCCAAAAACAAGTTGGATTCAAGACCCGTCTCAAGGTGGAAGAATCATTGGTGAAGGATGCCACTTTATTGATACGATGGCATATCTTACAGGTTCAGTTCCCGTGCGTGTGTATGCCGAGGCACTTTCCACTCCAAACCGCGAAATAATTCATCATGATAATGTAGTTATTACCATCAAATTCGCCGATGGCTCGGTGGGAGTATTAGAGTATTTCGCGAATGGTGACCCTGCTGTTGCAAAAGAATACTGCCAAGTTTTCTGTGAAAACAAAGTAGCTGTTATGAACAACTTTAAAACGGTTGAATTAACAGTTGGTAAGAAGACCAAGACTCTCAGTTTCGATGGCTCGAAGGGACAGAAAGAAGAAGTTGCTGCTACTATCGATGCAATCAAAAATGGAAAACCGATGCCTATTTCTTATGAGCAGATTCGCGGTGTTACACTTGCTACGTTTGCTGCTGAGGAGTCGCTGGCGACTGGGGTGGCAGTGGTGATTGAGTAAGTTTAAGTAAAAGATTAGGTTATGACTTCTTTGATAACAACATCAAATGAATTACAAGTTCAAGTAGATTTGGATTCACAACCCCAAAGTTAAAAGATATAGCTCAGTTATTTTTAGATTCAATGAATGACTGGCCAACTCCCAATCAGACAAATATATCTGATTATGTTAATGGACTTAAAGAGTTTTTTGGAAATCCTCTTACAGTTAATTCAATTTCACAAAAAAAAATTGATTTTAATAACGCTTGGCAATTAGAATCAGGCTCAATCATAATCAATCTAATAGAAATATCTAGTTTACATTATGGAATAGATAACTTTGATTCAATATTAGAAAATATACTTAAATATTACAGTAAATAATTTCCAATATTGTTAATTTAAAAGATAAAACTCTCTCATTTCGAGACAAAATCATGACAACACGCTCCGAATGGCTAGCCCAAGCAAATAAAGAACTCAAAACCAAAACGGTTGATTCCCTTATATGGAATTCACCCGAAGGGATTCCTGTTCATCCACTCTACTCTGCTGAAGATTTAGAGAAGATAAACTACCAGGAGTCGTTCCCGGGACTCTTCCCTTTTGCTCGTGGACCGTATGCTACCATGTACACAAACCGTGCATGGACTATACGCCAATACGCAGGGTTTTCTACTGCAGAAGAATCCAACGCTTTCTATCGCCGTAATCTTGCAGCCGGACAAAAAGGTCTTTCCGTTGCATTTGATTTGGCAACTCACCGAGGGTATGATTCGGATCATCCCCGTGTTGTGGGTGATGTTGGTAAAGCCGGAGTTGCTATTGATACAGTCGAGGATATGAAAATCCTTTTTGACCAAATCCCTCTTGATGAAATGTCGGTCTCGATGACGATGAACGGTGCAGTGATTCCTATCCTGGCAATGTTCATTGTGGCTGGAGAAGAACAAAATGTACCGATGAGTAAACTCTCAGGGACGATTCAGAATGATATTCTGAAAGAGTTCATGGTACGGAATACGTACATCTATCCACCGACACCATCCATGAGAATTGTTGCTGATATTATTGAATATACCAGTAAGAATATGCCCAAGTTCAATTCAATCAGTATAAGCGGCTATCATATTCATGAAGCAGGTGGAAATGCAGTGCAGGAACTTGCTTTTACCATTTCCGACGGTTTGGAATATGTACGCGCTGCTCTCTCCAAAGGTCTGGCGATTGATGATTTTGCTCCTCGTCTTTCCTTCTTTTGGGGTATAGGAATGAACTTCTTTATGGAAATCGCCAAGCTCCGTGCAGGAAGAATCCTCTGGGCTGAAACGATGAAACAATTCAATCCTCAAAAGCAAATTTCCCTTGCCCTCAGAACTCATTGCCAAACATCCGGTTGGTCACTTGCTGCTCAAGACCCGTATAATAACATTATCAGGACTACAATCGAAGGACTTGCTGCTACTCTTGGCGGTACTCAATCCCTGCACACAAATTCATTTGATGAAGCTCTTGGGCTTCCCACAGAATTTTCAGCCCGTATTGCACGCAATACACAGCTTATCCTTGCAGAAGAAACGCACATCACAAAAGTTGCAGACCCGCTTGGGGGGTCGTATTATATTGAATCACTCACCCACTCCCTTGTGGAAGAAGCCCGTAAACTTATGGAAGAAATAGAATCCATCGGCGGGATGACAAAAGCTATTCAAGCGCAGATTCCAAAAATGAAGATTGAGGAATCGGCTGCAAAAAAACAGGCTGCGATTGACCAAGGGCAAGAGGTTATCGTAGGAGTCAATAAATACAAACCCGAAATTGTGGATATGGTGGATGTCCTTGATATTGATAATACCTCCGTTAGAGCCAGCCAGATTGAACGCCTTACCAAAGTACGCTCAGAGCGTGATACTGAAAAACTGAATCAATCTTTAGAGAATCTAAAAGAAATTGCCAAAACCGGAAATGGAAACCTTCTGAAAGCTGCAATTGATGCAGCCAGACTCCGTGGTTCGGTAGGAGAGATTTCCGATGCTCTTGCTGAGGTTTTCACGCGCTATGAAGCCCATCATTCATCCATTAGCGGTGTGTATGCAGCAGCAAATGACCACAATTCCGATTTTGCGGCACTCCAACACGAAGTTGAACAGTTTGCTGAAAGAAACGGAAGAAGACCAAGAATATACATTGCAAAACTTGGGCAGGACGGTCACGATAGGGGTGCACACGTAATAGCAACGGGATTTGCAGATATTGGTTTTGATGTTGATATAGGTCCACTCTTCCAGACCCCTCAGGAGGCAGCACGTCAAGCAATTGAAAGTGATGTACATGTGATTGGAGTTTCCAGTCAGGCTGCGGGACATAAGACACTTATTCCCCTTTTGATTGAAGAATTGCACCGCCAGGGAGCTGACGATATTATCGTTATTGCAGGAGGTGTTATCCCACCAAAAGATTATCAATTCTTGTTTGATACAGGAGTGTCGGCTGTATTTGGTCCCGGGACAAATATAGTTACTGCTGCAAGGGAGGTTTTGGAATGTATCGAAAAGGTTATTGACAACGGTGAATCTTTGTAGGCAATTTAATGTTATCCACGAATGAAAACTCTTAAAGTCATCAGTAAATCAACTATCGTATTTTTTTCTTTATTTCTTTTAAATTTCTCTACAATTCATTCTCTCAATCATTGCCCTTCTTTTGCGACAT
>CALMMI010000350.1 GCA_937868245.1 uncultured Ignavibacteria bacterium
GATAATATTCAATATTTCATGATAAACAGCAAGCTGATTATTTGGTAATTGTTGCTCAGTAAAACCGGAAGTTGAGGAGGCATTAAGAACATTATACCTGTTAACCATTACATCAGTTTTTGCTTCAAAAAAGATATAGGGGAGCAATGGAAGAATATCCATTGTTCTATGGTTATTGATTGTCAGCTCCGCATAATTCTCTGCACTTCCGTCTGTATTAATATTTTGAACATCGAACATTGCAACAGCGGGTGGAATAGCTGCAATCGGAACGGGAGGTGCAGGTGGTTCGGGCGGAGCTTGAACAGGAGGAGCTTTTGTTGTTTCGAACACGTACATAAGTCCTATACTGCCGCGAAGTGCGTGTACTTTCCAATCAGCATCGGATATTACATTCAAAAATGAATATTGAAACGACACTTCGGGATTAAGGATAAAGGATTGCGAGAGCGGAATCATCATCCCCGCATTTGCAACAGCAGCAATGCGGATTGTATTCGAAGCAATGTTTCCTTGTTTGTCGGTAAAATTCCCTGCTACTATTCTTCTTGAAGTAGAACCGTCTAAAAAGGTTGCCCCTTTAGGTGTAATAATATTCTCGTTTTGCTCAAATGCATTGCGAGTAGCCAATCCGAAAGAAAAACCCAGTCCCACGTAGAATCTATCGGTTAGGAAACGCTGTGCGATACCGTCCAGAGTGAGATAATCCAGCGAAACATCAAGAGTATGGGTAGTATTGAGCGTTGTAGTTGATCCATCAGGAAGAGCAATTAACGGATGAACGGTATTATCGGCTTCGAATGCACCGTTTGCCTTGTGATAATACAACCGTGGTGAAATAGACCAATACTCGTCAATCGGAATATTAGCATAATTCCCCGCAAGCCAGCGAAGTGAAGTAGTATTGGTAAATGTTCCGCAATTCAGTACCCCCTCATTTGTTGTAAGCGTTGTATTGTGCATATTGAGCGAGCCGCCGAGCATAATTCCGGCAGACAGCTTATTGAGCGGTTGTGCTGCTACATGGAATGAAGACGCTACACAAATAAGGAAAGAAAGGATTGCAAGAGTAATTTTATTCTTCATAAATCTTACCGCATAATTGTTATTGGAAGTGAAAGAACCGGCGAGCCGTCCATAATAAGTTCGCAGAAATACACACCGCTCGTGAGCAATTGCATATCCATTTTTACTGTTGATTCTGCATTTTTTGTTACGATAACATCACCCAGTAACGAGCGGATATGGACAAATGAGTTATCAAACGTAGGGGCAATAATATGAATCGTTACATCCTGAGTTATAGGAAGCGGTGATGCAGTCATCATAACTGCACCTTTACCCGAAACCAATGCACTGCGTCCGCCACAGAAATTATCAATTATTAAACTACCGGGAGTTTGCTGTACGCATACACTGTTCGTATAACTGCCTTCAAATGAAAGCGATGTTTGCAAATCATCACCTCTCAACACATCACACTCGATACCGAACACCGCATCAGGAG
>CALMMI010000351.1 GCA_937868245.1 uncultured Ignavibacteria bacterium
GATGCAGTTGCTACACGGATTGTAGAGATTGACCGTAAAACTCTCTTTACCTATAGTGGGAGTTTCGAATATTATCTCGAGAAAAAAGAAGCTGCCTTGGATACTGAAGAACGTACTTCCGAACATGAGCGCAATAAACTGCGAAATGAACTCGTATGGCTTCAAAAAGGAGCGAAAGCCCGTCGCACAAAGCAAAAAAGCAGAATCGACTGGATTGCAAAAATGCAAGCTCAGCCAAAAGTGGTCGAACAGAAAAATATCAAAATCGAACTTGGGAATAAATTACTCGGCGGTAAAATTATCGATGTTGGGAATTTGAGTAAATCAATCAATGGTAAAGTATTATTCAAGAATTTTAACTACAAGGCAGCTCCGGGCGACAGAATCGGAATCATAGGAGCAAACGGTGCAGGTAAATCAACTTTATTGAATATTATTGCCGGAAGAATTCAGCCGGATACCGGATGGGCAAATTTAGGTGAAACTGTCACGCTTGGTTATTTTGACCAGGAAACAAAAGGACTGAAAGACAATCAGACCCTTATTGGAACTCTTCGTGATATTGCAGAATTTATCGATACCGGACTTGGCAAGGACAGATTTCTTACAGCAAAAGATTTATTGGATAGATTTAATTTTCCGCCACGCCAACATCATTCGCAGGTTGAAACGCTTTCCGGTGGAGAGAAACGTAGATTGTATTTATGTACAATTTTGATGAAAAACCCGAACGTTCTCTTCTTTGATGAGCCTACAAACGATTTTGATATCCAAACACTTAATTCACTCGAAGAATACTTGGATAATTTCCTTGGTGTTTTAGTAATTGTATCGCACGATCGTTCGTTCTTAGATAAAACAGTTGAGAGGATATATTGCTTCGAAGAAGGTGGAATCATTAAAGAGTATCCTGGTAATTATTCTGCATATCTGGAGAAAAAAGAAGCTGCTCCAAAACTTAATAAACAGTCTGGAAAAACCCCTGAAAAACAAACAATAGCTCCACCGGAGATTAAAGTATCAGCTCCTGTTCAAAAAAAGAAAAACTCTTTTCATGAGAAGAAAGAGTTTGATATGGTTGAAAAAAAGATTGCAGATATCGAAGCTCAAAAGAAAGTAATTGAAAAATATCTTGAAAGTGGTATTACGGATTATAAAGAACTTTCTGCAAAAGCAGATGAACTCTCAAAACTCGAATTGGCTTTAGACGAACTCACTATCAAGTGGATTGAACTTGGTGAGAAAATGGAGGCGTAATGTCAGCAAAAACAAATTGTTGCAGGATTCTTGATGCTCATAAAATCCCATATACATTGCTTGAATATGAGGTAGATGAAGATTTGCTTGATGCTGTTACCGTTGCAAATAAGCTTGATCTTCCTCCTGAACAGGTTTTTAAGACTTTGGTATTGGTAGGGGATGTTGTAAAATATTTCGTTGCAGTAATACCAGGTAATGAAGAACTATCCCTTAAAAAAGCTGCTTTGGCATCCGGTAATAAATCCTGTGCTATGCTTCCTCTAAAAGATCTGCAACCACTTACAGGATATATTCGTGGCGGATGCTCACCAATCGGTATGAAAAAACAATTTCCAACCTACATCGAAGAAACCGCACAACTGTTTGACGAGATAAGCATCAGTCCCGGGCAACGCGGGTTGCAAATACTAATAAAACCTGCCGATATTCTCACCATAACCAATGGTGAATTTGCTGCGTTGATTTAAAAAGTTAATAGCTGATGGCTAATAACTGATAACTTTTTTCTTTACATGGAAAAAATTCATAAATTGCTGATATAATAACACAGTTAAAGACTTTTTGAGCCAATGGCTAAACTCCAGTTGCTATAAGCTCTTCAAATAAATCGATGGCTAATAGCATACAATACCCACCAATTCTCAAGCTAATTGTTATCAACCAACAGCCAAAAGCTAAAAAAAATCTTCCTCTTTGATTAATTGGCGAATATTGTTCGTTTTTACGCGAAAAATTATGTATTTTCGCCGCGTAGCAATTAATTATTTATAGGTGTTAGGCAATGCCCTCTCGCACGCTCCAAAATTCATTTTCATCTCAGCCCGATGCTATTGCACAATTACAAAAGCAACTTGCGTGGTATCGTGCTTTTTTTGAAAATGCTGCTGATGCTGTTTTTATAGTTCAGCCAGAGACATGGAGCGTTTTAGATGCCAATGAGTATGCATCTTTCCTCACTGGAATTCCACGTATGGAGCTTCTGGGAGCTTCACTTCCCCAGTTCCGTAGAATATTTAAACTACTAACAAAATCAAGTTCACCTACAATTCTAAGTGAGCTTTCGCTTAGTACGCCAAATAACGAGAATTTAATGGTCGAGGTAAGCGCGCGATTTGTGAGTTATGACGGACAGAGATTAATCCAAGCTATTGCCCGTGATGTAAGTGAGCAGCGCGCTCTTACCGACAGGATGGTGCAAGCGGATAAAATGGTTCTCTTGGGACAGCTTTCAGCAGGTGTGGCTCACGAAATTCGTAACCCGCTTGCTGCTATCAATCTAAACTTGCAAGTTCTCCAACGGAAAGCCGATCCTGACTCTGTTGAAGCAATATATCTCGATACTGCCATGCAGGGTGTGGAGCGAATTTCTAAAATTATTGATGCTACTCTTAATTTCGCACGTCCGGGAATCACTTCCACCCAATCCGAAGACATTAATGTAATAATCCGTAATTCTCTTGATCTTGTCGCTTCAACATTCGGACGAAAGACCATAAGTGTGAATCTTTCCCTTGCAGAAAATTTACCTGCAATCTCTTTAGATTACAAGCAAATACAGCAAGTGTTCATTAACCTGTTCACTAATGCTGCTGATGCCATTCGTGCAAAAGGTGAGATTTCAATACAATCGTATAGAGAACTTATCACAAGGCGGGGCGATCAGTTTGTAGTGGTTGCAATTTGTGACACAGGAATAGGTATTTCTGAAGAGGATATGACCAAAATATTTGACCCGTTTTTCACACGAAAAGCTGAAGGAACAGGTTTAGGACTACCTATTACCCAAAGAATAATTTATCAACATGGCGGCAGTATAGACGTAGAAAGTACCGTTGGAAAAGGGACTACATTTTACGTGAAATTGCCGGTAGTTCAAAATACATAGAAGAATAGATTGTAACATTGTAAAATTAATTGCTGATTTATCTTTATAGTAAGAGGAAACTATGGCTCTCCAAAAATACACTATTGTTATTATCGAAGACGACCCGCTTGTTAATGCAACCGTAAAGGGGATTCTCGCCTCTAAATATGCACGGGTCTTCGGCTATACCGACCCTGTGAAAGGACTTGATGAGCTGGATGCAACTCAACCGGATTTAGTCCTTTTGGATATTTTCCTGGGACACATGAACGGCTTGGATATTTTGGAGCAAATCCGTTCATTTGGCTACACAATGCCGGTGGTAATGATGACGGCATTCTCAGATATTAAAATGGCTGTAAGAGCCATGAAATTGGGAGCCGAAGACTTTATTGTGAAGCCATTGGATTTGGAACAACTTGAAATTGCAGTTGAAAAGTCGCTCACTAATTTCGATCTTCGTCGCCAGGTGAATTTATTGGAAGAACGACTCAGGGAAGATGAATCTACCGAAATTGTAGGTAATTCCGAGGGGATACGCAAGGCATTACAAGTAGGGCTGATAGTTGCATCCGCTGACGATACCACTGCGCTTATTCTTGGAGAATCAGGGACGGGTAAAGAGCTTATTGCAAAGTATATCCACCAGCATTCGGCACGGGCAAAATGTCCGTTTGTTACTATTAACTGTGGTGCAATTCCGCGAGAGCTTGCTGAAAACGAGCTTTTTGGATACGAAAGAGGAGCATTTACAGGAGCAACCGAAAAAATAAAGCAGGGTAGGTTTGAGCAGGCAAATCACGGGACGATACTTTTGGATGAGGTGGGTGAGTTAGGTCATGATATGCAAGTAAAACTTTTGCGAGTTCTTCAGGAACGTACATTCTACCGTTTGGGTGGGGTGAAGGAAGTAAGTGTGGATGTTCGTGTGATTGCTGCAACGAACAGAAATCTGGAACAGCTTGTAGAGGAAGGGAAATTCCGTGAAGACTTGTA
>CALMMI010000352.1 GCA_937868245.1 uncultured Ignavibacteria bacterium
TGTAAATTTTACAGATTCCGTAACATTGGATTATACAACTGATGGAGGAACTACATGGAATCTTATAAAAAGTAATGTAACAGGTGTGTCGTATGTATGGAATCCTGTACCAACGCTTACAAGTTCCAAATGTCTTGTACGGGTACGAAAAGCCGGAGCAGCAGGGAGCAGGTTACTTATACTGAAACCAAAAGATCAAACAGATAATAAGGCTGGTGGTTATGTAGAGTTCAGTCCGGATGAAACCCGCGCTCTAACCTCTAATGGAAATGAAGTTCATTTGTATGATGCTATTACAGGTGAAGAACTATGGAAAACGAAAGTGTTTTCCAATCCTGACCCAAATTTCGCAGGTACAGGTATAGCACATTTTGCACTTAATGGGACTCGGATTATTGTTTGTATCATAAATGACCCAACAGGCGATACACTCCATCTTTTGGATGCCTCATCAGGCACGGAACTATCCCAATGGACAATAGGGTTATCCAAACCTTGGCAAATCCCTAAACTTTTTGATAGAACATTGTATGCAGCAGTTAGTCCTGATGGTTCAAAAATAGCTGTAAGCGGTTTCGACACAATACGGGTATTCGACATTGCCACACAACAACGTATCCATGTATTTCCCAATGCAAACCCTACAAGCGGAACTATTCCTTATATCGCTTGGTCGCCGGACGGCACTAAAATAGCATCGGCAGATGCAGCGAATACTAATTCCGCGATTCGGATTATCGATGCTAATTCAGGTGCATTTGTAGCAGACTATCCCGGAAACGCAAATATTATCAGTAAAATCCGATTCAGCAACGACGGAAAAACGATGGCAGTAGTCAGTTATAAAAGCGATTTATCCGCAATAGATTTTTGGGATGTTTCTCCTGTTCAGTACAGAGGTCGGGTTACGAATTTACGATATTTTCAAGATGTTGGTTTTTCTCCCGATGATTCTGAATTCTTAACAACCGATGCACAATCTCCACCATCCATAGGGCAATGGTGGGATACCAAAACACTTGCACCTTTCCCTAGTAAGGTTTTGGACAATACCCGAGATTTTATGGGTGATATTGACATTAGCAAAGACGGGCAGCGTATATTAGTAGGTGCCACAGTAGGAGCGGTTATCTATCAACCGCCTACTCCTCTTCCCGGGCAAGCTGATACATCTGATAATTTCTTCAGTATTCGCGCTCCAATTGCCGACACATCACTTATTCTCAGCATTGACAGTGTTACAGCAAATACAAATGAAAATATCAGTTTCAATGTGCGATTACAAGCAGGGAAAAGTGTAGATTTTACAGGTGTTACAAGTTTGCAGGGGAAAATCAGTTTTAATTCTACTCTCCTTGAACCAATCGGAACAACTCCAAAAGGAGTAATTACACAGTTTACCAATACAATTGACTGGCAAATTCCCGTTCAAGGATTCGTTCCTCCTATAGATACAGTAGTAACTGTACTTCCTTTCCATACAGGGCTTGGAAATGATTCTGTAACTACTCTTTTGTGGAGTGGTGTTCAATCAATTTCTGCACCTAAGGTTATCGAAGTCCAAAATGGTTTTCTTCGGCTTGCTGATATTTGTAGGGAAGGGGGAGCGCGGTTGATATTCACATCTCCAAAAACATACTTAACAGTCAAGTCAGTCGATAAAACGGAACAAACTTTTTCCGTAAAGTTCCGAACGAATGAATATGGAAATACCTGTCTTCAATTGTATAACTGTTTAGGAACTCAAGTTACTACACTTGTTGATGAATCCTTAGATTTAGGGGAGCATGAACGTCAATTACCGATGGATATTCTGCCGACGTGAGTATATTTCCTGGTAATGACTACCCCTACAGAACGATTTACTG
>CALMMI010000353.1 GCA_937868245.1 uncultured Ignavibacteria bacterium
ATATAAGGAACAGTAACAATCATTAATACATTTGCATGAAGTGCTCCGATGACATCCCCATGCAATAAGCGATGAAGACCGCGTGTTGTCCCACATCCGGGACAAAAGAACCCTGTAGTCCAATAAAAAGGACACCTCGGGACAAAGTGCATTGTTTTGGAATTATACAAAAATAAAAAAGCGGCAAAAAGAAGTACTCCACCAAGAAGCAACCATGCTTTTTGCCGCTCTGTAAATCGCGCAAGGATTTTCATAATATTCTAATGAGCTTGGCCTGATAATACACTAAAGACTGCAAATCCATAGATTGCAATCACTATTCCAATTACCAACATATAACCTACACCTGCTCCAAAGCTAATCCAGCACCAAAGTTTTGCTTTTCTTGAAGATTCTTTTGCTCCGTCAAAATCACCAACAGCAAGTTTTGTATTCACTTGCGAAGAAAAAATAATTGCTGCGATTCCGGTAGGCATACAGCAAAATATCGTTACCAAAATAGACTGAACTAAATAATTCGGGACATTTTGTTCAAAAGAATCCATAAACATACCTTTGTTACTTATAAAAACTGAATTTAGAACTGCTATTTATGCAAATTTTTCGATGTATTCAAATAAAAAATAAGTAAACGTCAAACAATTCGGTTTTCATTTCCATTATTAGGTTTTGTTCTTCGTTGGCTAGCAAATTTCTCGTAAATTGCAGTGTGGAATCACTATAATGTTGATCTCGTATTCAAGTGTTTTCAAACAGTTTTAGATTTTGCTGAAGATAGTATCTATCAACTTGTAGTCGAACAACCGACACATCCATTACCGGTAAATATTGGCTGAAAGTAAATTAATATATAAACATCAAACAATGCGAATATTAGTAACGAACGACGACGGGATTGACTCTCCCGGGATTTACGCACTTACTCATGCACTCCGTAAGATAGGTGAGGTAATCGTTGTTGCACCCGACCGTCAGCAAAGTGCCGTAGGACATGCACTCACTGTAAGCAGCCCACTTCGTGCCACACCGTTCCATCGTGACGGGGCTATGTTCGGTTATGCAATAGACGGCACTCCTACAGATTGCGTAAAAATGGCTATTTCCACTCTTTTGCCTGAAAAGCCTGATATTATTGTATCCGGTATTAACCACGGTACAAACACTTCGATTAACGTACTGTATTCCGGTACGGTATCAGCCGCAACCGAAGGAATGATGATGGGAATACGTTCTATGGCAGTTTCGCTTACCTCGTTCGATCATACCGCCGATATGAGTATTGCAGCAGATTACGCATGTGCCGTTGCCAAACAATTGCCACATTTACAATTGCCGGCTGACACAATTCTGAACGTAAATGTACCTACCGTTCCACGCGATATGATTAAAGGTGTCAAAATCACCAGACTCAGCAAATCTATGTGGAATGATCATTATGAACGCCGCACAGACCCGATGGGGCATGACTATTTCTGGATTAACGGACAATACATCACTCTCGACGACGACATTTCGGATTCCGACGACATGGCACTGAAAGATAATTATGTTTCCATTACACCCATACATTACGATTTGACAAACCGGGCTGTAATGAAACACATTGTTTCATTAGAGGAAATTTTACTTTGAAAATTTGTTACGGATTAACCTTATGCTGAAATTAGATATTCATGCCCATATTTTGCCCGAACGATGGGATCGTTTAAAAGAAAAATACGGGTACGGAGGATTTATTGAATTAGACCACTATACCACCGGGCGCGCAAAAATGATGCGCGACGACGGAGTGTTTTTCCGTGAGATTGAAGAAAATTGCTGGAATCCCCTTTTGATTCTTGACGATATGGACAAAAACGGTGTGGATGTTATGACTCTTTGCACAGTACCTGTCCTCTTTAATTATTGGGCAGAAGCGGAACACGGCATGGATTGGTCTCAGTTCCTTAATAATCATCTTGCTGATGTTCAACGTGCTTTCCCTAAGCGGTTTATTGCGCTTGGAACTGTCCCGATGCAAAACGTAGATTTGGCTATATCTGAAATGACGCGGTGCGTAAGGGAATTAGGAATGCCCGGATTGGAAATCGGCTCGAACATCCTTGGCAAAAACTTAGATGACCAATCATTTTTCCCGTTTTATGAAGCTGCGGAAGACCTCGGGGCATGTTTGCTGATTCACCCGTGGGAGATGGCAGGAGCCGACCGCATGAAAAGATACTTTATGGAATGGCTTGTGGGAATGCCCGCTGAAACGACCCTTGCTCTGTGTTCTATGTTATTTGGAGGGGTTTTTGACCGTTTCCCAAACTTAAAGGTACTCTTTTCTCACGCTTCGGGTTCTTTTCCGTTTACTCTCGGGCGTATTGCACATGGCTATAATGTACGCCCTGATTTATGTAATGTTAATAATGTGGCGAATCCGAGAGATTATGTAGGGAAATTTTGGGTGGACGGTATAACTCATGATAATGATGCATTCAGATATTTGTTAAATCTTATCGGTCCCGACAAAATTTGTTACGGTACTGACTATCCTTTTCCGCTTGGAGATTTGGAACACGGAAAATTTTTAGACGAGATGCCGGACATCTCAAATGAGGACAAACAAAAGATATTGAGCGGTTCTGCACTCGATTTTTTGGGTCTTAAAGCGGAACAATTTATCAGATAATTTAGGCAAAATGTAAATTATACTTTGGCAAAACAGAAAATCATCGTATTTTTGCCCCGCTTCACAATTGATGGAGGGCTCGCATAATGGTATTGCAGCAGTCTTGAAAACTGCCGACCGTAAGGTCATAAGAGTTCGAATCCCTTGCCCTCCGCTCCATATAGTGTGTGTAACATTTTTTCGGTTTCTACGTTGATACACAAATACACTTTATTTGTTCTATTTTTCGAGATTTTCTAATGAATACATTTTCTAAACTTGCTATGCTTGGTTGCATGGCTACCACAATGGTACTATCTTCTTGCAGCGACGACCCTGCAAGTACCACCACAGAGAAAAACTACTTCCCTCTTACAGTTGGCAATACATGGACATACGACGGTATTGAAACTGAAAGCAAGGGCGGAACAGCAACTGATATAGACACCTCTGCTTATATGGTTACAACAAAAGTAGATGCTTCGTTAACATATCAAGGCAGAAGTTCTTACCGTTTGATTGACTCCAGTTCAAATGGCGGTGGAGCAAAAGATACAACGTACCTATCAAAATCAGGTTCTCAGATTTACACCTATATAGAATTACTTCCTTCTGAATCTTTAAGTGGTTTTGGTGTTACCCTTGATTTAGGTTCTAAATGGGTTCTGATGGCTGATGAAAATCAAACTTCTTGGACAATTTTAGATACAACAATAACCGGTCTTCAAATACCTAACCCGTTAAGCCCAGGAACTACATTACCGGGTGAAGCGGCAATAAAAATTACAGGTTCAAAAGAAGGTACTTCTACTATTACAGCTGCAAGCAAATCTGTAACTGCTCAGGAATATGATACAAAGTTCGCAGTAACTGTTACAGCAGCCGGCGGATTGTTAACTGTTCCATTTAACATTACCAGTAAAACGTATGTTAGTGAAGGTATCGGTATCGTTAAAA
>CALMMI010000354.1 GCA_937868245.1 uncultured Ignavibacteria bacterium
CCGGTGAGCCGATAAGTACTTGAAAGGAAATATTTAATGCCGAAAGTGATACTTCAAGCTCCTGCAATCCCCGAATCATAAAGCCATACTGCCGAATGGTTGCACCAAGAAATCCGGGTGATAGACAGAAAACAACAATGAGCGGCACACGCTTCTCGAGGGCTAATTGTTGAGCCTTGAGTAATGCCCAATTGTCGCTCACTCGCTGGTCTCTACTCATCCAATAGACAATTGCTCCGTTCCTTGGTTCGTTCCCATTTGTAGGCAGGTTTGTACACCGTTCAGAATGGACAGCTGGTATTACCATAAAATTAAATTATTATGCAATGAGAATCGTTGATAAACAGAACTAAAGAGTTAAATTTGTAATACAAAAGATTACAATCAGTCATACATACAGATGAACCAATCTACAATAGTACGGAAAAAATATCAAAATCACGTAATTAGCAAGATTTTGGGTCTAAGCCTATTCATTGTACTTTTTAATTTGTTATCTTCCTGCCAAAACGACCAAGTATTGAAGGGCGAAGCAGTAAATTTATACGGCGGTACTACCAGAAATAATTCGTACGAACGATTCGGATCGTTTGTGGTAAGTGTTGCAGAAAACGAGAAAATTCTATCTGCCGATTCAAGCGGTTCGATGACTCCTCCTCTTGCAATATCATCGTTCCAAACTGTGTGTGCTACTGTTAACGGTTCGGTGCTTCAATGTACATCGGCAATGTTGGAATGGAGCGCAAAATTAGATGGCGGTGCGTATGTAATAAGCGGAATGTGTGCCGACCAGGCACATAATATTTACGCAGCTGCATCCGACGGGAGTGTTTATTCTTTTGCAACTGATGGTAAACGAAGGTTCAAAACCAAAATTCCGGGTGAAGGCACATCAAATTTTCAAGATTTACTGGCACTCCAGGATGGGATTATCGTTACTTCTACAGGAGGAACGGTTACAAAACTGAGTTTGGAAGGCAAAGTGATGTGGCAGTTTATTTCAAATCTTTCAACAGTTGGTACTGCAAGTGCAGATGCCGGAAATAATGTTTATGTTACTCTTACTCATAATGATTTTGAAGCCTGTGATTCGCTTGTAAAGATTTCAAAGGATGGAAAACAGCTTTGGATGATTGGATTCACAGCACGGTTATTAACACTGCCGGTACTCAGCAAGGATATAATCGCTATCGGAGCAGTACAGCAGGGTAATCGTCCGGTAGTTATAGCATTGAATTATGAAGGTAAAGCCATCTGGACTAAAGAATTGAAAGCCACCCCAAGGGGAGTGTCTGTTACTTCCGAAGGTAGTGTTGTAACAGTAAGTTATAATTCAGGTGTTGGCATTCCTCAAAGCTCGGTAGAACAATTTTCTGCTTCGGGTGTATCCGAATGGAATCTTAATTTTGACACGAAAATCTCTACTCCTGCACTAATCAGTAAAGATAATATTGCGGTAGTCGGTGTAAAAAACAGTGCTGTTGGTGTATATCTGATTAACAGATCGGGAGTATTGGATACATATTTATCTCTTGATAATGCTCCTTCGCTGATTCTAAAACCAACAGTTGCTTCAGGTAGTATCATTTTTGCAGCAGCAAGCAACGGATATATTACCAGGGTAGGTGCAAAAAGGGGACTTTTGCCAATTTAACGTATTCAAACTACGATTCACTCCTACAAAAATTACAGACAAAATACCTGTCGTTTTTAAAGGTTGAAAATCTATGTGAGGAAGTAGTTTTTTATATGTAACTTGTTGAATGACAATATCTTTTTTTTAGAAGAACTTTATACAATTAAGTGTCTTGATGGTATAGAGGAGCATACAAAAAGATGCTACATGTACACAAGATGAGCATATAATTCAGGATTCATAGTATTGTAGTTCTGTTATAGCCGCAAATAAGAAAAATACTAACTCTACACTAATCACCACTATTTTATCTTCAATTTACAATTTTTTTTGAAATTAAATCTACTTGCTTTATTCATTATATCTTAGGGTGTTTTATGAAAACAAATTCTCTACTTGGTTCTGCAGTTGGCTTTTTGATAGCAATGCAACCGGCTAAAGCACAAATCCCTCGTAATCTCACCATACAAGGTGTACTTACCGATAGCACGTCCAGACCTGTTCAAGATGGTATCCATACCATTACACTTCGTTTATACGATAAATTATTCGGGGGTAATATTGTACATACGGAAGAATTTACAACTCCTGTTCTAAAGGGTCTTTTTAATCTAACAATAGGCTCGAAAACCCCAATTCCTTCAACGCTTGTTTTTGATAAACAGTACTTTGTAGGGATTAGCTACGACGGTAAATCCGAAATCGCGCGTATTCCTCTATCATCAGTACCGTATTCATTGATGGCAGAAACAGTTCCCGACGGCAGCATCACCACAAACAAAATTGCTGATGGAAGCATCACCATCGATAAATTATCTGTTGAGCTTAGAAACGAGAAAAAATCAAGTACAGGCTTGGCAAACTCAGCAACCGGTCCATTTGCTTTTATCGGCGGAGGTGATAACAATGTTGCATCCGGCAGTTATTCATCGGTAGTGGGCGGGTTTACAAACAAAGCTCAAGCAAACTATGCAATTGCTGCAGGTGGATTTACAAATATTGCAAGTGCTATTAACGCAACTGTAAGCGGAGGCAGTACAAATACTGCTAATGCTTCGTATGCAGTTGTAGGTGGAGGTCTCCAGAATTTATCTTCCGGTACATATTCTTCTAACTTAGGAGGAAATGCCAACACAGCATTTGGCAATTATTCTTCAGTTACCGGAGGTCAGGCGAACTCAGTATCAGCTAGCCACGGAGTTGTTTCGGGTGGTCAGGGAAATAGTGTTGCTTCTCAATTTGGTGTAGTAGGCGGCGGATACAGTAATGCAGTAAGTGCAACATCTAACTCTGCAACAATCAGCGGTGGTTACGATAATATGGTTTCAACCAGTTCACCGTATGCAACTATTGGTGGTGGTTTCTCGAATAATGCAGCGGGAGGAAGTTCTGTGATCGGCGGTGGGTATTCAAACGTAGCAAACGGATTATACAGTTCACTTCTGGGAGGAAAAGATAATACTTCCAGTGGTACCTATGCATCTATTGGAGGTGGATTGGGAAACAATGCTTCCGGTAATTATTCATCAGTTTCGGGTGGAAACGGGAATACAGCTTCAGGGCACAATTCATCTGTAAATGGAGGTAGCGGAAACTTAGTATCGGGTGAAAATGCAGCAATTATCGGCGGAACAAACAATAGTATTTCTGCTCCGGGTGCATTCGCAATGGGTAGTAATATTTCTATAAGTTCTCCGGGAACAGGAGCAATTGTAATTGGTAACGGTGGGGCAAGTAAACTATCCTCTACTATTTCAAATTCTCTTTCGGTTGGGTTTGGTTCGTCATTCCCAACTTTTTTTGTTGAGAGGGCACAGTCTTCCTCAGGATTGGGACGCGTTGGTTTTGGTAATACGAATCCTTCTTCGATTATTGATATTAATGGTGCTATTACTTTACGCAATTCAGGTGTGCCCGATGTTGCACCACCGGGACAAGGACGTATCTATTTTGATAATACAACAGGAAAATTCAAAGGCTCAGAAAATGGCGGGGATTATCAGAATTTATTTGGAGGTAGCGGCGGTGGCGGTGGCTGGCTCCTTACCGGAAACGCAGGAATCATTGAGGGAACAAACTACGTAGGTCCTTCAAATAATGTGTATCTCGAGTTACGTGCCGGTGACGGATGCAGTGAATGTGGTGGTAACAGTACTTCAATCACTCGGTTACGCTTAAATACAAATGGAAGTATTCAACGCTTTGGAGATGGTGATGCCCGTGGTGACAATGCGATTGATTTCCAGGATATTCGCGATTTGGATAATCAGGTTGCAAGCGGACAGTTCTCTGTTATCAGTGGTGGTGTTGCAAACACAGCAAGTGAATATGGTTCTACAGTAGGTGGTGGTGAAGCTAATGCGGCAAGTAATATTTATTCAACAATTTCTGGTGGAAACAGAAACTTGGCAACAGGTTTTGTGTCTTATATCGGAGGCGGACAGGATAATCAAGCAGACGGAGGGTATAATTCAGTACTTGGTGGTGCAGGAAATATCGCTGAATTTGATGCTTCGTATTCTTCAATACTCGGTGGCGCAGGTAACACTATCGGTGGAACTGAAGGGGGTGCTACTTTTTCATCAATTATCGGTGGTGATTATAACACAGTAACCAGTGATTATTCGGTTATTCTTGGCGGTACCGGTTTAAGACTGGACGGATTACGTTCATTAGGATTCCATGCAAACAATTTTAATGGCGATGGTGGCATTTACGACCGTGATATGACCGTTGGGGATAACAATACTGTACTTCTCGGTAATGTGGATCTGTGGCTTGCTAATAATAATAACACTCCACGTTCATTACGATTCTACGAACAGTATAATGCTCCCGGTGATTTTCCTAATGGCTCTAACTTCGTAGGTTTCAAAGCTCCAAATTCTATTGATAATGATGTAACATGGACTCTGCCAAATGCTGATGGAACTCCGGGTCAGGTACTTAATACCGACGGTAGCGGAGTATTATCGTGGGTTACCGGAAGTACAGGATTAATTCACTTTATAGAGTCCGAGAATATTGCAACTCCTAATGATGTGGGAGTTCCGGTTGTCCAATTGCTTGCAGTTTCTGAAGCAACAAATGTAGATGTTGCCCTTACTCCAAAGGGAACAGGTGCTCTCCTTGCACAAATACCGGATAATATGGTTGTAGGCGGAAATAAACGAGGTGATCAAGCAGTTGACTGGCAAATGCTACGTTCATTAGCTTCTCAGGTTGCAAGCGGTGCTCAATCTACAATAGGTGGTGGTTTGGATAACACAGCAAGCGGTTCGCATTCTGTAGTAGCCGGAGGGTATAACAACATTTCAAGTAACGATAATTCAACTGTAGGCGGTGGCCTAAGCAATACTGCAAGTCAAGTATATACTACAGTAGCAGGTGGTGTTAACAATACTGCAAACGAAACATACGCTTCTGTAAGTGGCGGGCAAGGTAACTCTGCTTCAGGTAATAGTTCCGTAGTAGGTGGTGGAGAATCTAATACTTCAAATGCTTCCCATGCTACAGTAGGTGGCGGACAAAACAACGTAGCAAGTAATTCAGGTGCAACTATTGCCGGTGGATTGTTTAACAATGCAGCAGGATTAGCAAGTGCTATTGGTGGCGGCTGGTCAAACTACGCAGATTCATATTCTGCAATTCCGGGTGGCGTTGGATTGATAGTTAATCAACGGTCATTTGGATTTAATGCAAATATGGACAGCTCCAATTACAATGTTCGCCCGATGCCGCAGCCCCCTAAATGCCTGGACAAAAATTCTACTTATATTGCAACCCAAAA
>CALMMI010000355.1 GCA_937868245.1 uncultured Ignavibacteria bacterium
TATTATATGTACCTTCCCGTTTTTTCTTAATAATCTTGATTATTGCGAGAGCAAGATCGTCGGTAAAAGTTGGGTTTGAAATCTGATCTGTTACCACTGTAAACGGTTCTCCTGCTTCAAGATTAGTAAGAACCCATTCAACAAAATCCTTCGTGTTGTAAATTGAAAAACCGTAAACAACATTCGTCCGGATGATTGTGTGCGGCACGGTAGATACCTTGCAGGAATTTTCGGAAGCAAGTTTTGTTTTACCGTAATATGAAATCGGGTTCGGAATATCGGTTTCAGAATACAAACCCTTAGCTCCGTCAAAAATATAGTCTGTTGAGAAATGAATCAGGTGTGCGTCGGTAATCTTGCACATTCTGGCAATGTATTCCACAAGTGTAACATTCGCTTCCCAAGCTGCTTTGTGTTCAGTTTCACATTTATCTACGTTGGTCATGGCGGCGGTATTAATCACTACGGTCGGGAGTTCTTTCAAGAATATATTCTTAAGTTCTTTAGGTTGTGAGTAATCAAGCGGATAATACGACATTCCGTTGTTCTGTCTGTACTCCTTAACTGTGGATGAGACGAGAACAATTTCCCAGGGGGTTTCGGCTTTGATAAGGCGTACAAGTGCCTGGGCAGTTTTACTTCCTGCTCCAACTATAAGGATTTTATGAGTATTTGTATTTGAATTCATGCGTTAGGTATTGTTGTTCTTGGGGTTGAAACTTACAGAATATTATTAATGATATGTCCTGCAAGAATGAAATCTAATTGAGTTGTGATTTTAATATTATGTTCTTCTCCGGTAATGGTGTGTACAGTGCCTCCGGCTGCCTCCACAACACTTGCGTCATCTGTAGTAGATATATTATTGTTTTGGGCGTAGATATACGCATTCATGAGCAAATCACGTTTGAATCCTTGCGGGGTTTGCGCTGCTCGAAGTTCAGACCTGTTGAGCGTCAGGCTTACTGTATTATCACCCGACACTTGCTTAATAGTATCTTTAGGCATCACTACAGGAATAACGGCGCCACTTTCCCCGGCAACAAAGATAATGCTATCTATAAGTGTATGTGTTGCAAATGGTCGTACGGCATCGTGAACCAAGATAACATCCGAAATTTTTGCAGAATATGTTTCCAGAGCTGCTTGCACAGAAAAGTGACGTTCGCTGCCCCCGATTACGATTTCCTTAACTTTTTTTATGGCATACTCTGCTATAAGTAATTTTATCCGTTCGATTTGCTCATCGGACACTGCCAGGATAATTGCGTCAATATTTGGGTTTGAATCAAAGAGCTTCAGTGTGTGGACGATAATCGGTACATCATTCAGCAGGGTGAATTGCTTCGGGATTTGGGCATTGAACCTTTTGCCTGTTCCTGCTGCAGGAATGATAACTGAAGTAACCACAGATTGTTCTCCAAAAAGAGGTGTATTTGAAAATAGAAAGGCAAAGGTACAAAATATTTTACATTCGTGATAAGAAGGGGAGTGGAATATCCGGCAAAACGAAGAATGCTTTCAATACAGATGACGCATGAATTTGCCACATAACCATTGAAAAACATCAATTTCTCCCCATGTTCTTGAGTGAAACCCAACTTGTTTTACACTTGAATTGTTGCTTGCTGAATGCAAATTAACCGTAGGGTTTATTGCTGCATTTTCTGTAGTAACAACCGTAATAGATTCACAATCGTTCCGGAATATTTTGCCGATTTTGATTGGTGAAGCCTTCCTTTCTTTGTTTTCCACAAAATGAATCTGCTTATCTGCTACTCTTGGAAAATTCATTCAGCGATTCCTGATAGTAATAGGTAAGTTCTTTAAAAATCATATTTTCTCTCACCAAGACTTTCCGGATTGTCAAATAATTTTTATTAATAGTAACAGCAGGAAATTTAACAATGACACAAAAAATTGTTAGAATATCGATAGTCGAAGACTTCTAAATATTGATCATGATTTATGGCAAAAAGTCCTCTCTAAGACTCCTAAATACTATACTTACGTTCGCCGGGTAAATCCAGTCCTAAGACTTCTAATAAGCTTTTAAAAAATGAGAATTGATAAGGGAACAAAGTAAAACCTACCAGAGTTTAACCTGTAAATTCAAGACTGACGACAAGGTTTTTTACTTTGGTTTTTTTCTTTACGGATAGAAAAAGTAGTTCTCTTTTTAATAAATCCACATTTTTCAGGAGTCGATATGAAAAAGTTTTTCCGGTTGCTTGGTGTCCTTATTGCATCAACAATCATGGTCACGGTGAGCTCACCCCATGCTAAAGCACAGTATTGTGATGCACCATATTTTAATAATGGCGCATGTGCGCTATCAATTGACATTACGTATGTACGATTGGGTACTGCTATAGGAGATGGTTCAATTATTGACAATCCGTCTGATTGTACTCCCTGGGAGCCGGGGACAGGAGTGCCAAGCAGACATTATAATTTTTATAGTACACCTACAACTGTTCCAATTGTTCCCGGAAGATCCTACAATCTTTACATCAGGGGAGGCAGTGATGTGTTCCAAAATCTTTTCTGCGTTTACATTGACTTCAACCAA
>CALMMI010000356.1 GCA_937868245.1 uncultured Ignavibacteria bacterium
CTGAATCTGAAACAGGTTGCTTTGGAATGTTGTAGTTTGGGAATTTGTTGTGATACGCATAAAATTTACCCTTTACTATCGTCCTAAATTGATGAGTGTGCCGAGCATTTCACTTGTTGTATTTACAATACGGGCGGCGGCTTCATAACCCTTCTGAAACTTGACCAGATTAATAGCTTCCTCGTCTAAATTTACACCGATTACCGCCTCTCGCTGTGCATTCAATTGGTCGGCAATTAAACTAGTGGTTTTTAATCCGCTTTGTGCATCGCCACCTGCATTTGCAACTTTATTTAAAAATGAAGTATAATAATTAGCCGGAGTCTGGCCGGATAAAAATGTAGGATCGTTTGCAATTCCTGCAATAGCCCTTGCGACAGTATTATCACCCGGAACACCGGTAGCGTTTGCAAGCGGGAGATTGCGTGGTTGTCCTTTTACGGCAGCATCAAGATCGATACTAAAAGCATCGATTGACGTGGATGAAAAGAAATTTCTGTTAGGAGCAACAGTATCATCAAGTCCAAATCCTGTAACGCTCGCTGCATTCACCTTGTTAACAATTGCAACAGCCAGGTCACTCAAATTCTTGGCAACGGAAAATCCACCGGAAGTATCTTTGTCGTCTAAAGTAACATTGTAATGTTTTAAAGCACTTGCAAATTCCCCTGAATCCGGTGAGAGGGTAACAAGAGGTGTACCACCGTTGTCCACAAGGTCAATCTTTGCTGTGCGTTCTCCTGCTCCGCTAATTGTTTCATTTAGTTTTAGAGTGGCTGCAAAAGTGCCTGTTACTACAGAATTCCCAGCAATAGTAACATTTGCCAAGCCATGATTGTCGATTGAAACAAAAACAGTTCCGGCATACTGTGACAGTTGTTCAATACGTTTGGAACGTTCGTTGTTTATAGTATTCGTTGTGTCTAACGATTGTGCCTGTGCGAGTGTGATTTGCTTGTTCAGGTCGGCTATTTCTTTCAAAAGACCGTTAACCGTACCTATTTGCGTGTTAATCTTGTCGAATGTCTGTCCGCGTAGTTCGTTCAGTCCGTTAGCTGTTGCACGTATTTCATCGGCAAGGTTTTGTCCGGCATTTAATGCAAGTTCACGACGCGGGATGCTTTCCGGTTCAAGTGAAAGGTCCTGGAATGAGCTGAAAAACTTGGTGATTGAATCATCCAAGCCATATTCGGATGGTTCTCTTAAAACTGTTTCGATACTTTGCAAAGTTCTATCATCAGCTTCATAACCGGATTTACGGGAGAGATTATTGCGAATTTCACGGTCGAAATACTCCTCACGAAAACTTTTGATAGCACTTACCATTACTCCAGTTCCGATAAACCCGCTTGTAGGGATCAGGGTAGGGGAAGTTTCGGTAAAAATTGCAGTTTGACGTGCATAACCCGGGGTATTGATGTTAGCAATATTATTACTGGTAACACCCAAGCCGGTTTGCTGGGCTTGCAATGCACGTTTACCGATTTCTAAGCTGTTAAATCCGGTCATAATGGTTCTTTCGTAACAAAATTATACTTGTACGTTACAAACACGTACATTACTCTCGGCAAAAAACGTCAAAATTTCCTTAACACTTGACCGTGCCCTAAATGCCAAAACGCGGTTGGTAGCATTTAATAATTGCCACTCTCCTAAAAGTCCTTTGAGTTCTGAATGCAGCTTTTTGAATACTTCCTGCTCATATCCTTCTAACGTAGGGATTAATTCACTCATGGCAAGTTCAGATGCTTCACGTGTAGAAATACTCATTCGTGCAGCCAGTAGTTTCCAGCGGGAGACTTCTTTTTGCTGCATGGCAGCCAAGAGTTCCTTCTGTTCGGCAGCAAGACGGTCTAATTCATCTGCATCATGATAAATGAGTGCTTTTTGCTGAAATTGAGCGTATTTTACAAGCTCGTACATCATTACTCGCTCATCTTCTAATACGGAGAGAATATCGTTCATGCTTCATATCTTTCTGCATAGTGTTTTACTTTACGTACGTATGCTTGGGTTTCTTGGAACGGAGGAATACCACCGTGTTTTCTCACGTTACCCGGTCCGGCATTATATGCGGCTAACGCTTTATCTACATTCCCGCCGAATTCATCCAACATTTGGCGTAAGTACTTTGTTCCGCCCTGAATATTATCGGCAGGATCGAAAGAATTTTTAACTCCTAACCCGTTTGCCGTTCCATCCATCAATTGCATGAGTCCTTTTGCTCCAACTGAAGATACTGCATTATGTTTTCCTGCGGATTCCGCCGTTATAACCGCTTTAATCAAGCTGTCCGGTACATTGAATTTCTTGCTTGCGGCAGCGATGATTGGTTCATATTGCTCCAACCTGTCACCAACCCGTGCTGAGAATGAATCTATCACTTCATTTTTTACAGCAGGTTGTGGCGCAGGAGTAATACCGGATGGTTTTGCAGGAGCAGCAGGGAATTCAGTAGAAATTGCATTTAAAGTATCTCCACCTGTCATTTTTTTATAGATCATATCGGCAAGTCCCATTCCTTTACCGGAACGAGACACGAAATCTGAAAATTGCATATCTGCATAGCTTCCCAAAGTATCAGCACCGAAGCTCATGTTCTCGCCATCTTCCTTATGCTCGTCATCAAGCATGGATTCCTTCATTTGCTTCATCATCATACTCACGAACATCGACTCAAAACCGCGTGCAGCTTTAGAATACTCATTCTTCTGGGCTTCACTTAAATGCCCCGTATCAGTTGCTGTCATTTTGAGTTTGGCAAGCGATTCCATACGCGAATTCTGTAGTGCAGAATTTGCAGCCGAAGTATCCAAACCGTTAATTTCAGATGCCATAGTAAACTCCTGATTATTGAATTACCAAGTCGCCTTGCAACGAGCCTGCTTCTTTGAGTGCCTGAAAAATCGCTATTAAATCACGAGGAGAAACTTTAAGAGACGTAAGTGCATTTGCCATATCTTGCACTGTCGAAGTGGCAGGAAGAGCTATTGGAGGAGCTTGTTCCTGTTGTGCTGTTACTGCTGAGTTTTGTACTTGCTGCGTGCGTCCTCCGGGAGAAAAGGGGGGAGGTTGCGAAACACTGGTAGTACGTTGGATTTGGATTTCCAAACCACCGTGAGCCACTACTGCCGGGAGTAATTGAACCGCTCCACCGACAACAACAGTCCCTGTACGCTCATTGATTACAACCCGAGCTGCTACATCACTCACAATAGGCAATGCTTCAATCTGAGCTATCAGTTGCATTACCTGACCTTGTGTTTGACCCGCAGGAAGTTTCACTTCGATTGTTGCACCGTCAATCGATGTTGCTGCATTCGATAAATTTGGGGAACGGTTGATTACTTCTGCTACACGGGTAGAGGTAGTAAAATCCGGGTCACGTAAAATCACGCGAAGTAATTGATTCTGAACAAACTGCCCTTTGATTTCCTGCTCGATAATTGCACCGCCCGGTACTCGCCCGGCTGAAACCGAATTCTTCCCAACACGAGAACCATCCGAACGGACATCATAACCGCCTACGGATAATCCACCTTGCGCCGTTGCAAGCACTGTTCCGTCTTGTCCCGAAAGGGGAGTCATGAGGAGTATTCCGCCTTGGAGCGATTGTGCATCTCCCATTGAGGAAACCTGTACGTCGATTTTTGACCCTTTGCGAAGAAAAGTAGGAATAGTTGCAGTAACCATAACAGCAGCAATATTCCGTGTACGAAAATTTGCAGTAGGTACAATAACTCCAAACCGTTTGAGCATATTAGCCACAGATTGAACAGTAAATTTGGATTGCTGTGTATCACCTGTATTTGCCAAGCCGGATACTAAGCCATAGCCAATTATCTGAGTTCCGCTTACACCTTCAATGGTTGCAATATCCTTAATGCGGGATGCTTCCGAAAGAGTATAGCTTGCTAAAAACAGGGTAAGTATCAGTAATTTTTTCATAGTATCTAATCGTTTATGAATAATGTATTTATTCATTTGTTAACTTTTTTAATCTCATCTTCTATTAAAATATTGCTTTATGAAACTCTGCTCTTAACTCTGCGAACTCACCGGGAAAATCCATTTTCCTACGAAGTTTCAAAGGGTAATACAGAGTTTCACTGCGCAAATATTTTTAAAACAACCATCTCAAAAACTTTGTAATCATTCCAGGTTCTTGTGCTTTTGTTATTGTGCCGTCACCCTCATACGTAACAACTAAATCCATAATACTATATGATATTATCGAATTGTCACTTTGAATGTCGGCAGGTCGGATAAATCCTGTCAATGTAATTGACTGGTTCTCACCATTGAGCTGAAAAGTACGTTTCCCTTCTATCTTCAAATTCCCGTTACTTTCCACAGAAATTACCTTTGCACTCAGTTTGGTGCGGAAACTTTCATTACGAGTGGTTTGTCCACGACCGTTGAATGTATTTCCTGTTCCAAGAGATACTGAACCGTCGAAACCTGCACCACCGGATGAAGCTCCTACACCGGCACTCAAATCAGTTTTAGTGGATTGAGTAGTTGTAGCAGAGTTATCAGCTGCAGTTGCTTCACTGATCAAAATCATCACAGCGTCTCCAACGCGGTATGCTTTCACATCCGAAAAAAGGGAACGGCTGTTGTTCTGATTGAATTGTGCTTTGAGTGGAACACTGCAAGCAAAAGCAATTAATAGTAGATAGATGGTTTTCATTTTATTCTCTTTCAGATGTTAATTGAGATGAATTACCTATAAAAACCGTTTGGTTTTCTTTTAGTATTCCGGTAAGCATAGTATTTGTCCCTTCTCGCATTACGCGAACAGATTCACCTACTGAAGCGTCATTTAAGACAGAACCGCGTGTTCTGATAACAACATTACCGGACTGAACGTGTATTGTTACAGGCATACCTCCGCGTATCCCGTTTTTATCGGTAATCGCAGAGCGGGTGATGATGCTTCCTTTCGGCAAAAATCGTTTTGCAGTACTCCCGATAAGTTCGGATTGAGTTACAATCTCATTATTAGAAAAAGCAGTTGCATCGCGCATTTCGAAAGAAACCTGCTTATTGGAAATCTGAGAATTTGATGAAATTGAAGATGTAGCAACTGCCACTTCCTGCATGATTTTTACCTGAACAGGTATTTGTATCCTTCTGATTACTCGCCCGTTCACTGCAAATTCAACACCTACATTACTCATTCCTCTAAGCGACTGTGCGCTTCCCGTGCATTTGGCAGTTACTCCGGATTCCGAGAAGGTTTGGTCTGCAATTTTTTGAGAAATCAGTATTTCTGCTTCTCTTTCTACTGTTTTTTGAGCGTAGGAAAGTACTGCACTTCGCAGGCGTTCACCCGAGAAATTTGATTGTGCTTTCATTGAAAACACACCCAAGAACAGCAAAACAGCAATTGTATGAATTCTATAATTCTTCATAATCTTATCGTTTTAGATTAGTTGCAGTTGCCAAAATATCGTCGGCTGTTTTTACGGATTTGGAATTAAGTTCATAAGCACGCTGTGCGATAATCATGTTCACCATTTCTTGCACTAAATCCACATTTGAATTTTCAAGGTGTGATTGCAAAATTTCTCCTGTATTGTTTGCCCCGGGCTGTTCGGTAATTGCCTTGCCCGAGGCGGTTGTTTCCATGTATAAGTTATCACCTACGGAACGAAGTCCGGCAGGATTTACGAAACGAGCAAGCTCAATCTGACCAAGAACTTGTTCTTCTCTTGCATCACTTGTTGTTACACTGAGCACACCGTTACGGGACACTTTTATTTCAGCTGCGTTATCTGGAACGCTCAATCCGGGCTCAAGAAGGTATCCCTGCGAGTTAACAATTTGTCCGTTTCTGTCAAGTTTGAATGAACCGTCACGACTGTAACCAATTGAGTTGTCAGGCTTACGTACCATGAAAAAACCATCACCGTTTATCGCCATATCAAGCGGATTATTAGTTTGCGACACATCACCCTGCGAAAATTGCTTGGTGGTTGCCACAAGCTCCGTACCTGCCCCGATTTGGATTTCGTTGAGCGGCTCTGTACCTGTTTGCTGGGTGTTGCCGGCAGCACGGATATTTTCATAAAGCAAATCCTGAAATTCAGGTCTGGTTTTCTTAAAACCTGTAGTATTAACGTTTGCAAGGTTGTTGGAAATAATTTCCACAAAACGTTGCTGAGCCGTTAATCCGGTGGCTGCTGTGCGTAGTGTTTTATCCATAGTAGTCTAATAGTAAATGTATTGAATGTTTGTATGCTGATTTAATAAACTGACGGAAGAAATCTATTATCCGAAACGTCCAATCTCTATGCTCCGGTCGAGAGTTCCGTCGTTGGTGGTAATTACTTTTTGTCCCATTTCGAACATTCTTTGGAGTTCAATCATTTCCACCATTTCTTTGATGATATTCACATTAGAATTTTCTACATATCCTTGGCGGATACTTGCTTCCTCAATTGGAACAGGATTCATAACTGTATTGTCGGTTGCAGAGAAATGTGCTCCGGTTTCACGTACAAGTGTTTGCGGATTTTCAATGTCCGTCAATTGAATACGCCCAACTGTTTGCTCATTTGCGAATACCTCGCCAGTTTCTTCTACGCGAAGAAGGATGGCTTTTGTATCATCCATTTGACCAGGCAAGAATTTTTGCTGGTTAACGTAAATGGGACCGTTCTCACCCATAAGGGCAAGCCCATCAGCTGTTTCTATCTTTCCGTCTTGACCTAATGTGAAATGACCCGCTCTGCTGAAATATTGCTTTCCTTCACTGTCTTCAAGTGTGAAATATCCTTTTTTATTATCAATTGCAAAATCGAACTGATTACCCGTGCGTTCAGCTGCTCCTTGCCCGAAATCGGTGTATGTATCGGTGGGAGTATCTTCTGATTCTACAACACCTTTTACATTGTTGAGATTGGCTT
>CALMMI010000357.1 GCA_937868245.1 uncultured Ignavibacteria bacterium
CAAGCGGAACATCGCTGCTATATTCCACCTATATCGGTGGAAGTAAAAATGAGAGAGCAGTAGGTATTTGTGTGGACGAAGCCGGTAGCGCGACAATATGCGGGGAAACAAATTCAAGTAATTTTCCTACAAGTGGAGCAAATGCCCATCAGGGAACGTTGGCAGGACAGAACGACGGATTTATCACCAAACTTCGTTCAAATGGAAGCGGAATAGTATTTTCAACATACTTTGGCGGCGGCGGTAACGACTGTGTTAATGCAGTTGAATCCGACCCGGCGGGATTATTTGTATATATAGGTGGGGAAACCGACGGCGGGTTCACCGATGTTTTCCCTCCAATATCATCATCAATTACTCCCTATAATAATAAATTCAACGCCGGAAATTTCTACGACGGATTTGTTGGAAAAATGTCGAACGCAGGTTTATTCGCTGAATATTCAAAACATTTTCTTACCTACATTGGTGATTCCAAAAACGACAGGGTGATTTCGTTAGCCCTACTTTCAACTGGTGAAGTAGCAGTAGGAGGTGAGACAGAAGGAGGACAGGGCAATAAAGGGTTTCCTGTTTCTAACGGCAATGCTCAAAGTAACGGGGGGACAGATTGCTTTGTTTCAAAACTTAACTCAATCGGTTCAGCTCTCGTTGCATCCTTTAAGTTCGGTGGCGGGGGAGATGAAGGCATCTCGGCTTTAACTTTTTGTGCAAATACTGGGGAGTTATTTGCAGTGGGTGCTACAAAATCCTCAAACTTTCCCTTAGCTATCAGCGGTGGCAATCAGCAACCTGAAAAAACTGTTTTAGGGGGTGTAAAGGATGGATTCGTATCCCGTTTGTCGAGCAGTATCGATCGTCTTTCCTATTCTTCCTATTTTGGAGGCAGTAATGAAGACGCAATAAAAGCAGTAACTGTAACACCACGAGGTGATGTTATCTTTGCCGGATATACCTTGTCAAATGATTTACCAATAGTAAGTGGAGAGTACAGGCAACAATTTGGAGGAAATCGCGACGGATTTGTATCCAAAATTGCTTTTGGCTCGCTTTCACTTTCTACGCCGAATAATGGAAATGTGTTCTGTCCTGAAGGAATTGCATCTATCGAATGGTCAAAATACGACGGCTTGGCAGTGAACGAAAATATAAATATCGATATATCTGCCGATAGTGGAAAAACATGGAATGTACTTGCAAAAAACATAAGCGGAGTAAAATACCAATGGAAAATCCCGGCTGACCAACCCGCAGGAACATCATATAAAATTAGGATTTACCATCCTGATTCCGGTATTAGCGATGAAAGTGACGGTACGTTCAGTATTGGTATTCCGTCGAAAATAATTGAACAACCAATCGGAGATTCTATTTGTCTCGGTTCACGTTTCAGTGTCAGAGTAAAAGGAGAAGGTACGAACCTTACCTATAAATGGTTCTTTAATGGTACTGAAATAAAGAATGAAACTAAAGATAGTTTGGTTATCGAATCAGCTCAAGAAAAAGACAAGGGCAGTTACACGGTAGAAGTAAATGCAGGGTGTCAGCCTAAGGTAAGTAGCATTGCAACACTATCTTTAAAACCAAGCACTGTTATTCAAGAACAGCCTATTGGGGGAAATGTAGAACCCGGTAAACCTTACACATTTAAAGTAACGGCTACGGGAGCAGCCTTGGGATATGAGTGGCAACACAACAGTACAAAAATCCCCGATGCCGATAGTGCTGAATATACAATCAGTTCTGCAAGCAACGAAAGCAGCGGGCAATATAGAGTAATTGTTCAAGGGGAATGTGGCTTTGATACAAGTATTCAGGTAAATTTAACGGTTATGCCGGTCAGCGTTGAAGAATTGTTGCCTAATGACGAAAGCTATATGTTATTACCCAATCCTGCCACCGATAAGCTGATGTTGCGCGGTAATAAGGGTACAGTTAGGGTCGAACTCTTTACTATGCTCGGTATGAAGGTACTAAATACATATTGTACAGAAGAAATCTGCGAAATGGATGTTACCACCATTGAAAATGGTGTTTATATGGCTGTAGTGGAGCAGGGCGGTACAGTCTGGGTGAAACCTATACTTGTAATTCATTAATACTTCTAGATAAACGATATGTATGAGAAAAACACTGATTATGGAAAGTTTGCTGCTAAGTGATACCGGGTGCTCATTAATTACAAATAAAAGACTTATAGTCAATATTCTAATTTAGCCTGATAAATGTAGGAAAATTAAATTTATGGACTTTCATCAAACATAATTTCATCTGAACTACCAATCTTGTGTAAAGGTTCTTCGATAGGAAGTGTAAAGTAAAATGATGAACCTTCGCCTTCGATACTTTCTACCCATATTTCACCGTCATTTTTTTCTAAAAATCCTTTTACCAATAATAATCCTATCCCTGCACCTTTATTTTCCTTTCTGGCTGCTGAAAGGGTTTTAATTTGAGGGGTAAAAAGTTTTTCCATTATTTCTTTAGACATTCCAACCCCGGTATCCATCACCTTAACAATAATCTTGTCTTCCGAACTATTAGCAGAAATTGATATTGTACCCCCTCTTTGAGAATGTTTTATAGCATTAGAAACGATATTTTGTATAATGGAAATTAACATTTTACCATCTGCAAAAACTGTTGTATTGTCGTCAATCTCGTGATGAAGATTTATCGTGTTTAACAAAGCTGTTTCATTTAACGTCTCAAAAACTTTATCAATGTATTGGGTCAGTTTAATTTTTGTAGGTGAGAATACATCTGATGCATATTTTATTCTTGCCCATTCAACTAAGTAGTCCAGCATTTCCAATTCGTCTATTGATGATTTGTAGAGCAAGTCGAGCATTTCTTGTAACGTGTCATTTTGCATCTTGTGAAAATTCTTTTTCAGATACTTTACCGTTCCGATAATTGCAGAAAGCGGACTCCTTAAATCGTGAGAGAGAATTGCCATAACACTCTCTTTATGAGTATTAAGTTCTTCCAATTCCTTTATATACTTTCTTATAACGTCTTCTGATTTTTTCCTGTCGGTTAAGTCACGTAGAATCTTTACATACCCTAACATCTCCCCGTCTGACCCAATGAGAGGAAACACTAATCCATAAGCATAGAAAACACTTTTATCCTTAGCAATATGCCATCTGTTATCTGTTGCACGACCTTCCAGCAGAGCTGTTTCAATTTCTCTTTTGGGGATTCCGTTCTTTAGATCTTCTTCAGTAAATATTAAATCGAAATGCTCACCGATAACCTCTTCCGTTTCGTATCCAAATATTTTTGCAGAGCCTGAACTCCAACTGTTAATTTTGAAATCTTTATCAAAAGTAAAAATTGAATAATCCTGTAAACTATCAATTATCTGGCTGTAAAATTCTGCAGAAGGAAAGTACTTCTTTTTAAGAATTTTAGGAGTGTTTTGCTTGTTTTCCATTGTAATAATTGTAGTTTTTATGTTGAACTGCTGCTTCATCAACAGCCATTGAAGATAATTTAGTAGAAGACTTTTATACGTATGGCAATAAGCCAAATGTCATTCACTTATCTAACTTATTGATAAAAAAAAGTTTACACAAAAATAGGTAAATGTTCTTACCCGCTACCCATTTTAAAGTAGCGAGCAGTATTTAAAGAACATTTACACGGTTGCCTGAAGGAAACCCAGACATTTGAAAGAACTCTTTCAGAGTTCCTGATAGTCGCAAAAGCAGCCTACAAAATAATACAATGAGATTAAAAACAATAAAATTGCGACTGTCATTCTAAGGGATTCTTAAACCGAAGAATCTCCGTTTGTACGTGAAACTTGCAGGGCGGATGTGCAAACGGAGATTCTTCACTACGTTCAGAATGAACATCATAATTATAGATGTCATTTACAGATAGAAAGGTCACATACCGTATTTATCAAGGAAAGGAATGGGTATCTCACAGTAGCTTCACTATTGACTGTATTATACTCTATTATGAGTGGATAAAGGGGTGTTCAAGACATACACTAACTGTACGCGCAGTACGTAGGGGTATAAAAAAGCCCAGTGAAAATGTAAAATTTTACACAGGGCTTTTGTAAACTATCAGTTAATTGTACTGTAATAGGCAATGGTATTGCGGGGTTAAAGATAAAGACGCTTA
>CALMMI010000358.1 GCA_937868245.1 uncultured Ignavibacteria bacterium
TATAGAGTTCCCGTAACGTGATCAATCGTAAGGTCGGTACAAAGTGAATCTTTTGGATTTTCAAAAGGAATTTCCTTTTCAATTATAAGCGACGTAGAGTTCAACTTGTATATTTTCGCTTCTTGAAAACTGGTTGTCCAGAGTCCGTCTTTACCATCGTAAGCAATACCGTATGGAATGTGAGAAACCCCACCATTTTCTAAAATAGTACCGATTTTAATCGGAACAATGGAAAAAGTTCTGGTTACTCTTGTTTCACTGGGATTTGTCGCGGACGAAATCCTGATACGGGCGTACTCAGTCGGGCGGTTCGGTACAGACCAAAGCAAATTATTACCGATTGCATTTGTTGCAATGTTTGTCCATTTTACACCGTTATCTATAGAATACTCAACGTTTACAGGAGGCGTAAAGCCATACCATGAAACATGCTGTGTAGAACTTGTAATGAATTGCTCCGCGCCAACAGGAGCAGTAATTTCATAAGAGTTGATTACTTCTGTTGGTACATCCACTTCCCACATAGAACGACCGTGCGTTGAAACGCGTAATTTGGTTGTACCAGGAGCTGTTGCCGAGCCAATATAGAACTGCATGTCAATAACAGAAGTACTTGGGAATCCTGTTCCTAATGGAAACCAAGAAGTACCCCCGTCGTATGTTCCGTAAACGCCTATATCTGTACCAACAAAAAGAATCTTTTCATCTTCAGGATGAATAGCTATCGCGTTTGTTGGTACATCAGGAAGATTTTTTCCTATGTCCTGCCATGTTTGACCCAAGTTTGTAGTTTTAAAAACGTGCGCTGCGCTAAAGCCTGAAAGAGTAACATACGCAGTGTTTTCATCATTCGGAGAAGGCTCAATATCGGTTACGTATCTGTTAGGGAGTCCGTTCTGGCTTATGGAAGTCCAGTTTGAAGCTTTTGTGCCGCCACCTGTTGTTGTTACTAAAAGTTCGCCTCCCTGACTGCCGATATAAATAATATCCGGGTTTGCTGATGATGGAGCAACGGCAGAAATTTTTGCCTTTAATGATGGGGAGATAGGAGCCCACGATGTACCGTCATTATAGGAAGCATATAAGGCACTGCGACCGCTAAAAATAGTACTGTTAATATCAACAGCTATCGGAGCAACAAAAGCACCCTGGTCTGCAGCAGGGATACCGTTACTCATACCCGAACCTCCGCCATTTTTCAAGTCAAGCTTAAACATATTGCCATATTGTGTTTCAGCATAAATAATATATGGTTTATCTGGATTTATAGCTACAAAGCCTCCGTCACCTCCGGCGAGTTCACCGTAGTTTGTTGCTGAATTACTCATTGTTCCGTTATCTTGAGTACCACCGTATGTTACAGATGGTTTGGTCTGATCTATCGCAATTGTTCCCTGAAATTGAGTTACAGCCAATCCATTGTTAATTGTTCTCCATGTTTCTCCTGCATCCTCACTTTTACACATACCTCCATCACTGCCGAAATATACTATGTTCGGGTCGAAGGGGCTGAAGTATCCACAATGAGTGTCTGGATGTGTTGACGAAAAGTTGTATCCTGCTACTTGCGACCAACTTTTGCCACCATCGGAAGTTCTAAAGAGGTTTACCCCACCTACTAAAACAATATTTGCATTCTTAGGATGTACAGTTACGAAATTGTCGTATCCGCCCTGGTCATTTGTATTGAAAATACCGATTTCTGAATATGCATCCGTCCAAGAATCACCTTTGTCTGTAGAGAGTAGGATGTGTCCCATTCCTGCAGCACCGTTAGGTCCTGCAACATCAACAAGTGCATAGATTTTGTTAGGGTCGGATGGTGATTGTTGTACTGAGATTCTTCCTGTATTATCGAGAGGTAAGGGTTTTGCTGTCCATGTTTCACCGCCGTCGTTGGAATAAAAAATTCCCGCACCAACTGTTCCTATGAACAGCTCGTTAATATTATTAGGATTGATACTAACATCCGAAACAGTTTCCCTGTTGGTTCTGCTCCATTTCGCGCCGCCATCTGTCGATTTATAGAATCCTGCTCCACCGTAAACAGCACCGGCATAGAGTACATTTGAATTTTTTGGATGAACATAAATCTTAGAGAAACCGCCAACTGTTGCCAATCCTCTTAAATTCCATGATGTACCACCATCAGTAGTTTTGAAAATACCTGCACCGGAATAACCGTAATTACCGCTGGAATATTCGCCGGTAGCAGCATATAGAACATCGGGGTTGTTTGGGTCAATTGCGAGAGCACCCATTGAAATGGAGTTCTCATGATCCATTATTGGAGTCCAACTACTTCCACCGTCGGTAGTACGCCAAACGCCTCCGTTTGCAGTTCCGATATAGAGCCACCCGTCTTTAGTAGGGTGGTGAACTATGCTTCGTGTACGACCGCCAACATCAGTAGGACCTGCTTGTTTCCAAACCGGTTGTTGGGCTAATAACTGAGCACCGTTTTGCTTCGAATTGAAAAATTTCTTTTGTTGTTCACGTGCTTTAAAAAGCAGTTTACTTGGTATGGAATCAAAAGGATATGCACGTTGGTCGTGGAAAAATTTAGCACGTTCTTTGGGATCGCCTTCACGCTCTTCATCAGGGGCAACTTGTGCAAAAGCATTAGCAGAAACAAGCATGAATGCCGTGATAGTTAGGAGGATATATTGTTTCATTGTAACTCCTTTAGGAGAAAAATTGAGATGGATAATTAACTCTGTCAATAATTTGCTGTGCAATAAACTACAACTTACGGAACAAGGCGCAAAAAATCAAAGATTTCATAAGGTTTTGAGCAATTCATGTGTTAAAATTGTAAATTTTCTTTTGCCGAGTGCGGAATAACCTGCAATTTTGCATAAAAATCATGCATATTTCATTGCATTTACAGGGTCATTTTCTATCTAAAACTTACTGAAAAATCTATGCTCAATTTCCAATATTCAGAAACTCACGAACTTATCCGCCAAACAGCCCGTCAATTTGCTCAAGACGAAATTCTACCATCAGTTATTGAAAGAGACAAAACTGCAACCTTTCCACACGATATTATTAAAAAACTCGGTGAACTCGGTTTTATGGGAATGATGGTATCACCGGAATGGGGTGGCAGTGGTTTGGATGCAGTAAGTTATGTTATTGCTATGGAAGAAATTTCGAAAGTGGATGCAAGTGTAGGTGTTGTAATGTCGGTTAATAACTCGCTTGTTTGCTGGGCAATTGAATCGTTCGGTAACGATGAGCAGAAGGAAAAATTCTTACGTCCGCTTGCTACAGGCGAAAAACTTGGTGCATTCTGTCTTTCAGAGCCGGAAGCAGGATCAGATGCTACTCAGCAGCATACATCTGCAGCCCTCGAGAATGGTAATTGGGTAATTAACGGTACAAAAAACTGGATTACGAACGGTACAACTGCCGATATTTACCTGGTAATGGCACAAACTGACCGTGAAAAGAAACATAAAGGGATCACTTGCTTTATAGTAGAACGAGACAGAGCCGGTTTTGAACCCGGATTGAAAGAAGATAAACTTGGTATCCGTTCAAGTGATACATGCTCAATCGGGTTGACCAATGTAACAGTCCCACCTGAAAATATTCTTGGTGAGGCAGGACGTGGCTTTAACATCGCGATGGAAGTATTGAACGGCGGACGCATCGGTATAGCAGCACAAGCACTTGGAATAGCACAAGGGGCTTTTGAGCGTGCGCTTGAATATTCTACACAGCGCAAAGCATTCGGAAAACCGATTGCAGATTTACAGGCAATCCAATTCAAATTAGCTGAAATGTCAGTTAAAATTGAAGCATCACGTTTGTTGATTTTGCGTGCAGCAACGATGAAAGACAACCATGTACGTTTTGTAAAGGAAGCAGCACAAGCGAAACTCATGGCATCGAAAACAGCTGTGGAAGTTACTTTGGAAGCAATTCAAGTACACGGCGGTTATGGATATGTTCGTGAATATCATGTGGAAAGAATGCTTCGTGACGCAAAGATTACAGAAATTTACGAAGGTACTTCAGAAATTCAGCATATCGTTATTGCGCGTGAATTGATTAAATCGTTGTAATGATAGTATAGTTCTAATGTACAAGATTGAACAATTCAGTCTTACTTCGTATATGAATTTGCATTAAATAAAAAGCCCTCTCAAGTTTTCGATTAACTTGACAGGGCTTTTTTATTTTTTTGAAATTAGTGACTGATAACAATAGGTTTTACAACCAACCCCTTGTCGGTACAGATATTCACGAAGTACAAACCATTAGATAGGGAAGAAACATCTATATTTGACTTGTTACTACTAACAACTTGATTGCTAATCACTTCAAGCCCTAAACTGTTAAAAATCCGAAACGAAGAAATATTATCATTACCTGAAATTGTAAAAGAAGTAGAGGTAGGATTCGGGAAAATGGAAATGCCTTCGGAAGGCATGGGCTGTTCTTCAACCTTAGCAGGTGCAAGAGGAATTCCGACTAATCCGTTTTGATTGAATACAACAATTGATTCACTTGTAACCATCCAAATATTGCCACCGTTATCTTCGAACATATCATTATACGAACCAAAATTATTGGAATAATAATCAATATGTGAAAGGGGGATAGCAGTTTTATACAGTTGCCAAGATGCCCCGTTATATTTATATAACCCGTCGGATGATGTTACCCAAACATTTTTAGAACGGTCAATAAGAAAAGCATAAGGCTTAAATGATTGAGAGGGTGCATTTATTTTCTCCCAAGTATTGCCGTTTAAATACGATAAAGCAGGTTCAGAATTTGAATTCCCTGAGGAATTCAAACACCATACTTTCCCCTCGTTATCACAGTGCATTTTGAAAGCAAAATCTGATAAGAGAGGAGGAGTACTTTTGCTGGAAATTGTAAGTACAGTTGTGTCAATAATCCGGACAATTCCGTTTGGGGGTTTTGGAAACCATATCTGATTTAAGGAATCCCGAATGACATCAGTTGACATCCAGCCATCACGTTGAGAAGAGCTGTCGGGTGTAAAGACCTTAAAATCTGAACCGTCAAAGTAAGAAATAGAAATATTACGTGCATAAAGATTTATGTATTTATCGTGCAATTTTTCATACGTAATACAAAGAGGATACCCATTCTCTTGAATTAACATTTTGTGAATGGAATCTCCGCCGATTCCTGAATTGGTTGTATTAAAAAGTGTTGTAAATTTACCGTCATACATTGCAAGACCTTTGGATGCAAACCATATATTCCCATGGTTGTCATAAATAAAAGGTGGATTGTTGTTGTATTGGTTATTGTAAGGGGAAGTTACTTTGAGTGTATCTGTTTCCCATGCTTTGTTTCTGAAATGACTTATAAGCATGTTACTACCATTTCCATTCCCAATACAAATATCACCCATTTTGTCCGTTGTGACAAACCCTGAACCTCTAGGTGTATTCACAATAGCCCATTGTGGGTTTTTCTGAATAGAAACTGAACATGTTGTTTTTTCTTCAATTGCACTATTCTTAGCAGTAATTGTGAAAGTGTTAACTCCTGTATCTATAATTGCAGTTTTGATTTGTAAGGTAATGTTTTGATACGGATAATTTGGAGTAAGATTGGATATAATAGCAGTTCCACGAAAAGATGGGGAAGAAGAAACTGAGAGGAAAACAGTTGCTTTAAATCCGTTAGCAGGCGTGATTAGAACAGAATACGTTGCAGTTCCTCCCAAAGGGATTGATTGCACAGCCGGAGTGACTGATACACTAAACGACTGGGCAGAAACTAAATACGGTACAAAAAGAAGTGCGCAAAACAGAAAAAAATATTTCATAATGCTCTCCAAAAATGATGAATGTATTTGCCCAATCGGGCAGTAGGTTCGGTTGAAAACAGGTAAAAGGCTAACTTGAGAATCATTAATAATGAAATGTAATGTCAGATCACATGTTGAGTGTACAATTCTATTTCAAGAAAGACAGTAAAAAAAGTGTTAAGTCTCAAAATAATAGAAAAAAGCTATTATTTATGCTTTTGCTATGATAAATAATTACTTTGTAGCATTCCTCTGCCGCAAAATCTCGAACATTAAAATCCCACCGGCTACCGACGCATTCAGTGATTCAATTTTGCCGACCATTGGTATTTTTACCAATTCATCACATAATTTACGAATTTGCGGACGCATTCCTTCGCCTTCGCTGCCGATAAGAAGAACAATCGGAGCATCATAATTATATGTGTCCGAATAACTTCGCTCTGATTCACCTGCCGTGCCGATAATTGTAAATCCTGCTGATTTGCAATCTTTTAAGGCTACTGTTAGCTCACTTACTTTGGCTACCGGAATGTGCTCCAATGCACCGGCAGATGCTTTTACAGCAGCAGGGGTAACAGGTGAGGAATGACCGCTTGGCAGTATAATTCCCGAAAATCCGGCACATTCTGCACTACGGGCAAGCGCACCTAAATTATGAGGGTCTGTAATCCCGTCAAGTGCAAGGAGCATAGGAGTTTCGCTATCACTATATGCATTTTCGATAAGAGTTTGTAAATCAAGTGATATACCCGAGG
>CALMMI010000359.1 GCA_937868245.1 uncultured Ignavibacteria bacterium
TCATAGAACAAAAGACTAACAGGATTTCAAACAATTACAAAAGCGGTGAACTATAACAGTTCACCGCTTTTGTAATGCTATGTATGCCATTTATTAGAATTGCAATAAAACCATTTCCCGACCGTAAAAGCAATTAGTTTTTTGCACCATTGGAGAATTTTGATGCCTTTACGTTTTTTGTGGATATTCCTTATAGCTTTGCGCTTATCCTCACCTTTATTTGCTCAGCAACCGGTAATAACAGCCCCAAAAGCAGGTGATAAATTCAAACTTGCGCAAACGTATGAGCAAAACGGTGACTTCCGTAATGCTGCACGCGTATATCAAGAACTCTATGCAAGTTCACCAACTGACATGAATTTTCAAGGAGTTGTACGTTCACTTTCCGGTTTGCAACAGTATTCATCCCTTCTGCCTCTTGTGGATGAACGGCTTAAAAAATTCCCATCGTTGGAGCTTTACTCACTGCAAGCACAATTGTTATGGCGAACGGGAAAGACCGCCGATGCAGAAAAATCGTGGGAAACTGCCCTTACTATGGCTACCAAGAATCCTGCTGAGTTTCAATATATAGCAACATCTCAAAATTCACTTCGACTATCGGAAAAAGCGATTGCAACCCTGCTCTATGGTAGGAAGCAACTTGACCGCCCTACTGTGTTTGCCGATGAACTTTCACAACTCTATGCCGCCACTGGAAATTATGAAAAAGGAATCAGCGAGGTAATGACAATCTTTACGTTAACCAAAAACTCAGCTTTGGCGCAAGGTAGGCTTTCTGCAATGATGACCACGCAAAAGGGGAAGGAATATGTTGGAGCAGCATTAGAAAATGCTGCAATTACAGGAGATTACACTACGCAAAAATTATACTTATGGTTCCTTCGCGAATCAAAGGAATATACACATGCACTTGAAATATCAGAGAAAATTGATAGAAATAATGGACTCCTTGGAAGGGAACTTCTCGAATTTGCAGATATTACATCGCGTGATAACCAATACGACATCTCGCTGAAAGCGTATGGGAAAGTAATCGATAGAGGTAAGAATTCTCCTAATTTTCAACAGGCGATGTATGGCTATGCACGCACGCTTGATAATCGCCTCCAAAATACAACCACGTTATCAGAAAAAGATATTAATGAGGTGATTGACCGTTACCGCACAATCATCGCTCAGTTTCCGAATAACCAGATGTCGGCTGATTGCCAGTATCATATCGGCTTGTTGGCATTTGAGCGTTTGAATGACCAATCCCTTGCCGAAAAGGAGTTTATCCGGCTTGTTAAAGATTTCAAGGGATTTCCGGTAGTTGCTGCAGGAATGGTAAAACTTGGTGAATTGTATATCATTCAGGACAGGACAGAGGAAGCGGAGAAAATATTTGCACAAACTGTTCATGAATACACAAATACAAATCTAAACCAGGCAGACAAAGCCGCATTCTTATTGGCAGAATTGGAATATTATCGCGGAGCAATTGATTCAGCATCGGAACACTACGCTGTTCTCGCCGCCCGTACAGAAGGTGATGCCTCGAATGATGCATTGGAACGCCTTACGCTTATAGATCAGAATAAAAAATCAATGGATACCCTAAAAGCTTTTGCTGCCGCAGAATTCAAAGAACGACAGCATAAGGATGACGAAGCAATTAAACTGTTTCAAGCAGTTGTTGAGAAAGCTCCTGAATCCGACCTTGCTGAGCAAAGTCTTATACGTAGTGCAACAATTAACTTCCGAAGAAATCAACAGCAAGCAGGGCGTGATATTCTTACCAAACTTCTTACCAAATACCCTGATACCATCTACGGTGATAAAGCATTGCTTGATATGGGTAACTCATACTCCGCCGAAGGGAATAAAGCTGCTGCTATTCAGGCATTTAGTGATTTGCTTGCCAAGTATCCACGCTCTATTCTTCTAAATGAAGCGCGGGAGAAAATTCGTAAATTGCGCGGTGATGTGTAGAGTAAAATAGCAATATTTGTCTTTTTACCCATAGTCCGATATTACTCAAGGCAGTATGTGTACACATACTGCCTTTGTTATTTGTTTTTATTTATAAAAAACGGTGATAAAAACAGTGATTGTGTGTTATTATATAGATAGCAAGTAAGCCATTTTGATATTTTTACCAAAGATATAAGTATAAGAAGTATAATTCTTGTAGGAGATTTCTATGAAAAACTATTCCTCGACTACTGTTACAATACGAAACTGTATGGCTGTCTTTACAACCCTGCTTCTCTTTTGTGCTGTATCGTCACTCCAAGCCCAATGGAAACAATGCAACGGACTTTATGGTGGGAATATTTCCGGACTTTTTACTGTTGGGAATACTCTTTATGCTCAAGAGAATGGTCTTTTTAAAAGTACAGATAAAGGTACTACATGGTCAATGACTGAAATCGTACTTCCTTATGGTGAGGTTCATGATATTATAGAATTTGGTGGTAAGCAATTTCTAGCAGGTGGTGGTGTCCATGCAAGTACAAATAACGGGGATTCATGGAAACTGGTTGGGAAGTACACCTCGGGAGCTGCGATTACAACAATGGGTACTGATATCTTCGTTGATGGGATTGAAGGAGTATGCAGAAGTACAGATACAGGTGCTACTTGGACTTTGATGAAGTTTTCTAATCCTCTTCATTATGTTTTATCTTTGGCTACGATTGGCAATACTTTATTTGCAGGGTTAAGAAGTAAGAATCCTGCTGAAGGTGGAGGGATTTACAGTAGTAGTGATAATGGAAAAAGTTGGAATCTTATTACCTTTAAGAACAAGTATGTTTCTAAACTTGTTGCCAGTGGTCATTTTCTTTATGCAAGAATAGATCCAATTATGAATCCTGATTTAGATGCAGAGCCAGATCCGGATACACGTAGTGGTCTTTATAGAAGTTCTGATAATGGAGTTAGTTGGAAAAAGCTTGGCACAGAATCCGGGGATATTTCTATTGGAACATTTACTATTAATGGAACTACGATAGTTGGATGGGCTAAAAAAAGAATTGTTATCAGTACAGATAACGGAGATAGCTGGAATGTTTCAAATAATGAAACTAGTTTCTATAGTTTATATTCAATTGCTTTACTTGATGGGGCAATCTTTGTAGGACCAGTTAAAGATTATACAGATCCATTAACAAAAGGCATTTATAAAAGTACTGATAATGGAGCTAGTTTTATTCCAGTTGGAATGAAAAATAAGTATATATATTCTCTTGGTGTAATAGATAATACAATTTTTGCAGGAACATATACTGAAGGAATGTATAGGAGTACAGATAATGGTATCAGTTGGAACGAAAGCAAAATAGGATCAGGTTCTTTAACTATATTATCAATAGGTGGATATGGAAGCACTGTCTTAGCAGGCACAAAAGGGG
>CALMMI010000360.1 GCA_937868245.1 uncultured Ignavibacteria bacterium
ATCGGCTACGCGGCAACCCGCCCGACAGTAAAAGAACCAACAGGCAAGGAGCTAAAGAAAATGACGAAAAAACAAATTGATGATATTCGCGGAAAGAACCGACGGATTACCGTTTCGGTATCTCATGGGTGTGATTAGGTAAATAGTTGGTGACTTAAAACAAAATCCCTGACTGAGTGCTATGCTCGGTTAGGGATTTTTTATTTCCTGTTTTGTGAGTTTAAGAACTCACAGTTATTACAACTGTAATAACTTGGATTTTTTAATTTTCAGATAAACAATCGAACTGAACGGAAGCACCAGCCCTAACTATTTACTGCAAATATACTTACTTTGGTTTGACGTTGACATGGATTAATTCGAAAAATCTATTGTTATCTCAGCAAGAAAACCAAATCATTTTTCACACGCTATATTTCAGCATAATTCTTCGGTTTACACAGCTTGACTAATATATATATAACATAAATAATCTGCTTAAAACACACTAATCTCATCCGGTTTGCGGCATATTATCCATTCTAACCTATTGATTTTAAGTAATGTGTGAATAGTGTAACTAATACCCAAAGTTACGTAACAAAACAAGACTCGACATGGCTTATTTTTGTTATGTAATTAAAAATGACAGACTTTATAAGGTGATATGATGACACTGGAATTCAAATATCCCGACCGTTTTCTGATAGTACAACAGAAACGTGATCAAATCAAAAAAAGCAAAAAAAATTTCCTTATCCAACAGAGACCAATATCTGTTGAAAAACTGAACTTTCAGAATGGAAGCAGTTTGAATTTATTTAATATTATAGGTAATTAAACGGAGATTTTAATTATTCTATGTGGAGTCCTTATGAAGGTATATACGATGGTCTTGCGCAGCAGATTCATTGCAATAATCATGGTTGTAGCAATGAGTTTTGTAGGTAGTTCGACTCTTTTCGCTCAAAGCGAAGGTGGTCGCGTAGGCTTTGGTTTTACAGGTGGTGGTATGAAGTATTGGGGAACTTTTACAGACAATCAAATATGGTTCGGCGGGGATTTATTTGCGCGCTGGAACATTATCAATCAATTGTCCCTACAGGCAGGAGTAGGCTGGGGACAAATACGCTACAAAAACACAACCGAAATGCAAGCTAAATATCCAGAGTTTTACGCTCGCTTCAATACGGGTGGATATCAGGCTGTTCATGAAAAAAGTTATTCACGTATAAGTACATACGAAACATTTCTTTCATGGAATATTCTTCCCCGGGAAAAATTTGTACCTTTTGTATTTGCCGGAGTTGGCATAACCAATTGGAATCCTACATACGAAGATGGTAAAGCTTTGCCTCTGAACGATGGTGTTACGTACGAAAAACAAAAAATGATGATTCCATTCGGAGCAGGCTTCGAATTGTATTTAAGTGATGATTTTGTATTTAACGGACGTGCAACTGCACGTATGACAGGCACATCATGGATAGACGGATATGACCCTGCAGTTGACGGCAAACCTGCAGATACTCCCGATTTATTTATGACATTCGGTGCAGGTTTTACCTTTTATGTATTCGGTGATGCAGATTGGGATGATGACGGTTTAACCAATTCACGTGAACGTGAAATCGGTACAGATCCGAACAACCCGGATACTGACGGCGACGGTCTAAAAGACGGTGAAGAAGTATTTACGTACTTTACAAACCCACTCAAACCTGATACAGACGGTGATAACCTGAATGACTATGATGAAGTATTCAAACATCATACTAATCCAACGCTTGCCGATACTGATATCGACGGACTTAACGACGGCGAAGAAATTGTTCGTAAAACAGATCCTCTTTTAGCCGATACAGACGGTGATGTACTTCTTGATGGTGACGAAGTTAACAAATACAAAACCAATCCGCTTAAATCTGATAGTGATGATGATAATTTGAGCGACGGTGATGAAGTTACAAAATACAATACTAACCCTGCATTAGCTGATACAGACAATGATTTGTTAAAAGACGGTGATGAAGTAAATACATATAAAACAAATCCTGTTATAGCAGATACAGATACCGACGGCTTACGTGACGGTGATGAAGTGAAGCAGTATAAAACAGACCCGCTCAAACTTGATTCTGATAATGACGGCTTGAATGACGGCGACGAAGTGAAACAGTATAATACGAACCCTGCTCTTAAAGATACAGATTCAGACGGTTTGAACGATGGTGATGAAGTACATAAATACAAAACAAATCCTCTTTCAGACGATTCTGACACAGATGGGCTAAAAGATGGCGAAGAAGTCACTAAATATAAAACAGACCCAGCAAATCCTGATTCTGATAAAGACGGCTTGAAAGACGGCGACGAAGTAAACAAACACAGAACAGACCCATCTATAGCAGATACCGATAAAGACGGTTTGAATGACGGTGATGAAGTAAATAAATATAGAACCAACCCTCTTAAAGCTGATACAGACGGTGATACACTCAGCGATGGTGATGAAGTAAACCGTAAAGCAAAAAGAGATGGCGTTAGCATGGAGCCTACTAATCCTCTTAAAGCAGATACTGATGATGACGGTGTACGTGATGATGTAGATTACTGTGCATTGATACCAGGAAAAGCAAACAGTGATCCTAATAAAAACGGATGCCCTGAATCTCCTAAAGTTGGTACAAAAACAGATTTCCCTGAAATACTATTTATTGTAGGAACTGCAGACTTCAATTTTGCAGAACCCGGTACAGCACAATCATTGGCTAAATTACTTGCTTATGTTAAGCAATGTGAAAACCTAAGAGTTATGATTGAAGGTCATACTTCTAAAGAAGGCGGAGACAAAATCAATCAACCTCTTTCAACACAACGTGCAGAAGCAGTTCGCACATGGTTAATCCAACAAGGTGTTAGCACAAAAATGATTTCAGGTACAGTAGGGTATGCGTCAACCCGCGAAAACTTGAAAGAGCCTTCCGGTAAAGCACTCAAGTCGATTTCAGCAGCTCAATTGGAAGCAATCAGAGTTAAGAATCGCAGAATAACCGTAGCCATTGTTCATGGATGTGATTAGAAATAGGTGATGGTGTAAAAATAAAGACCTGCCGGAGTGAAATTGTTCACTTCGGCAGGTCTTTTTTTATTGAGATGATAATTCATCTGAAAGTAATTTACTTATTCCACAACGGTAAGCCGCGAAGTTTGCACCTTGTTTGCAGCTGACAAACGTACAAAATATGTTCCTGAAGTAAGATTATTTTCATGAATAGGAAAGGTATAATTCACTTCACCATTATTCCCAGAGAATGTAGTTGCAGTAAAGAGCTTAATTCCCGACACTGAATAAACTTCTATTTGAACAGGGATGTTTACCTGTGTGTTAAAAGTAGTCGAGATAGTTGTCGAAGTTCTTGCCGGATTTGGAAATACTATATTCTTGTTCTCGGTAAAGTATTCTTCAACTGCAAGAGGAGAATCAAAAATTGCAACCGTGTTTCCATAAGAATAACTTTTACTTTCATACGCGTTTGCAATCCATAATTTTCCATTAATTACAGCTAGCCCTTCGGGCTTTCCTTTTGAATCTAAAATTCCGGTCATTGCTCCGGTTTCAATGTTAAATTCCCTAACATCACTGTTATACGTAGTTACAAATAATGTTTTACCAATAAGAGCACATTCGCGAGGACCGTTATAATCATCTTTTTCAGTTCCTGTCGGGATTACTTTTACAATTTCACTTTTTCTCAAATCTACAATAACTACTTTATGTGAACCATTTACGGTTACATACATTGAGTCGTGACCTTTACCTTCATAGAAGATATGATTACCCGTTTTACCGAGTAGAATGTCAGTAGAGGTAAGTCCGTCATTAAGTTGAAGAAATGAATTTTCAACTCCGAATGAACCTTCACACAAAATCGCAGCATTATCTGAACTGTCGCTTGGATTTGTATAATTTACAACTTGTTGGGGAGCTATCTTTGTTGGTAGCGTATAACTGAATCCATTTGCAGATGCAACCACATTTCCGTGAGTAAGATAATCTTTGAGACAGGACATAACAACTACTGCTGTGTGTTCAGTACCTTCGATTTGAACACTTACTGCGTGAATATCTCCTACTGAATCAGGTACAATTACAGCTTTATCCTGAATTATTTCTTGAGTATTGATATTAAAAGTACTTACATGATTACCTGCACCAATATAAAGAGTGTCGTATCCGATACCTACTCTAAAAGGAAACGGCAAATATCTGTCCGTAAATTCACGATGCTTGAGTACTGTTTGAGTTTGAGCATCGAGAATCCACCACGACGCGGCTACTTCCCCGCTATCGGGTTCGTAGATGGAATTATAATTTATGTCATCACCATTACAAAACACATGAACAGTATTCCCAACAGGAATAATGGCGAGAGGTTGCTTCCCAACAGTGATAAGTGATTGAGCAGTTGCAAAGAATGTGCATCCCAAAAAGAAGAAAACACAAGCGGATAATTTCCGCAAAAAAGAAGAATAATTCATAAAACATTTCCCCAAAAAGAAAATAAAAAATGGTACTGACATGCTGTTGTCAGTCATTGCTTGTATTTTTGTACTACGATAATGAAACGTACCGAAAAGCTAATAGGTACAAACGATGGGGAAATGCAGAAAGGAAGCCGCCCTTGCAGCATAAAAAAGCACATTTCCTCATCACATCCGTTTGCGCGGACGACTATTTTGTTGAATTCACTTTTGAATACAACAATAGAACGATGAGAATTGCAGGCAGGTCTTCTGACTTTGGAATCATCCTTGCTCTTTTATTTTTGTGCCTTCCCGCTTTTAAGCAGTGGCTTTTGGGGTAAAAGAGCGCGTCATCCATTACAGCGGCGCAACCGTTCCCGATTTACACGGGATTCCCTATTCTCTTTTGCCGTTTGGACGTGGGCAAAAGCACCATACAATTACTGATGTGGCAAATATACGGGATTTTTTTAAAGTAAGGAACGTATGTCCTAATATATTTTTTGTTGGTTTGCATACGAAGTGTTTTGCAAATTGAAATGATAAAAACCGGCTAAACTATTAATTTTTTAAATCTTTAAGGAAAAGTGAATATGTCAATCGACGTAAAAAACAATTCGATGAAAGTAAGCGATGCTAAAATTAAAGCCGCTGAAACAGCTATGGAGCAAATCGAGAAACAGTATGGAAAAGGTTCTATTATGCGCCTTTCAGACCAAAACGTGGTAGCTATCGACGCAATTTCAACCGGTTCGCTTTCGTTTGACGCTATTTTGGGTATCGGCGGAGTACCTAAAGGAAGAATTATCGAAATATACGGACCTGAATCATCGGGTAAAACAACCGTCTGTTTGCATATCATTGCAAACGCTCAAAAAGCCGGAGGATTGGCTGCTTTCGTTGATACAGAGCACGCTCTTGATGTACAATATGCACAGCGTGTTGGAGTTGATTTGAACAATCTTCTTCTTTCACAACCTGAATTTGGTGAGCAAGCACTTGAAATCGTGGAAACACTTGTCCGTAGTAACGCAATTGATGTGGTTATTATCGACTCGGTTGCAGCACTAACTCCACGTGCAGAAATCGAAGGTGATATGGGCGACGCTCAAATGGGTTCTCAGGCACGGCTTATGTCGCAAGGGATGCGTAAGCTCAATGCGGCAATCGGACGCTCGAATACCTGTGTGATTTTCACAAATCAACTACGAAGTAAAATCGGTGTAGTGTACGGTAATCCCGAAACTACAACAGGCGGTAATGCATTGAAATATTATGCTTCCGTTCGTATCGATATTCGTCGTAAAGACGCAATCAAAGAAGGATCGGACATAGTAGGTAACCGTGTTAAAGTGAAAATTGTTAAGAATAAAGTTGCTCCTCCGTTCAAAGAAACTGAGTTTGATATTATGTATAATGAAGGTATTTCAAAGGTCGGTGATATGCTTGATGTGGCAATAGAGCACGGAATAGTACAAAAAAGCGGGTCATGGCTTACCTATAAGGAAGAAAGAGTACAAGGACGCGACGGTCTGCGCAGACAGCTTATTGATTCTCCGGCAATGTTCACATCACTTGAAAACGACGTGAAGAAAGTGCTTAATATCACTCCGACGGTTGAACCTCCGGCTGAGAAGGCTTCTAAAAAATAATTGCTTTTACAATCTCACGGCAGCAAAAGCCGTGAGATTTTTTTTTGAAACGGCAGACGTTCAAATCCCCCTTAA
>CALMMI010000361.1 GCA_937868245.1 uncultured Ignavibacteria bacterium
AGGGGTTACATAAATGAACAAATTTGATGATATGATGCAGGGTAGAATAATGAGTATTCAATTTTTTCATGTAACGAAAGTAAGTTAAATTCAGCGCTTGACAAATCGTGATTAATTTTGGGGTTTGTTGACTGAAAACAACTACCTTTGCTCAAAGAGTATGGATTTTCAATATCTGGAGCTGAAGAGGGGTTGTATATCCTGGTTGCGTTCTCAGCACTTTGCCCAAAGCAATTTTTTGACAAAGTCAACAAGAAAACTCCAGAAATAACAAGTAAGGTTTTCATACACATTTCAGTTATCATCTAAAAAAGAATAAGCACATTATAAAATTAGCGGTATTACAGTTGTTTTCATAACTATTTAAAGTTAAGACAGTTTTTGTACCTATTCTACGATAATTATCATAACGAAAACCACATGGTTTACTAAGTGAACAACTACCCAATGAGTAAGGATACCCCAAAATTTAGCAGCTCTTAAACCGTCCACTTGTTTTCAACATCAAAGTCTCAACTCAATTCTTTCTCATCATTTCCAAAGATATGAAGCTATTTCGACTTAGAAACATCGTAATTATTGCCTTAATCGGACTTCTTGGAGCACTCTATTATTTCAAACCGACATCTGCCCTGCAAACTGCCGGACCTGCCAAAAAGCAAGCCCCTGTCGTTACTGTGGGAATTACTGTTGCCACACCAAAGCAAGTTGAAAGCAAGATACTCATCAGCGGAACATTACTGGCGTACCGTGAAGCGGAGCTACATTCAGAAGCAAGCGGGAACGTAACGAACTTTACATTGCCGGAAGGTCAACTTGTAAAACAGGGTACTCTTCTCGTTAAAATTAATGATGCTGAGCTCCAAGCACAGCTTGTTAAGAATGCTGAACAAATTCGCCATGCAGAAGAAGTAGAAGCCCGCCAAAAAGCTCTTCTTGCTCGTGGAGGGTTAAGTAAGGAAGAATATGAAGCTGCTCTTAATGCTCTAAACATTCTAAAATCCGAAAAACAACTCCTGCAAGCACAAATTGCAAAAACTGAAGTTCGTGCACCGTTCGATGGAGTAATCGGGCTTAAATCAATCACCCTCGGTTCGTATATCACCCCGGCAAGTAAGATTGTTTCGATTATCCAACCCGACCCTATGAAACTGGAATGTTCAGTTCCCGAAAAATACTCCTCGTTTTTGAAAAAAGGAAGTGTACTCTCATTTCTAAGCCGGGGAAGTACAAAACGCTTCAAAGCATCAATATATGCAGTTGACCCTAAAATCGATTTGTCAACACGTACAATTGCATTTAGGGCATCAGTAGAAAATTCCAACGGAGAGCTTACATCAGGCAGTTTTATCGAGGTTGAATTGCCAATCGGACAAACACATGAAGGGTTGATGGTTCCAACCGAATCGGTAATTCCCGACATCAAAGGGCAAAAGGTGTTCGTGTATAAAAGCGGTAAAGCACAGGCAAGACCAATCGTGATGGGAATTAGAACTGAAAAGGAAGTTGAAATAGTAAAAGGGATTGAGGCGGGTGATACGGTTATTACAAAAGGTACTACACAGGTAAAAGCGAATTCACCTGTGGTTCTTGCTCCGTAAACAAGATAGTAAAGAGTGAATTTCAAGAAATGGAATAAATAGTTTTAAAGCGATGTTCGTAATTTGGTAGGTAATTTAATGCTTCGACGGGCTCAGCATGGCAATTTTATTAAGTCACCCTGAGCCCGTCGAAGGGTTTGATTAGTTGCCAATTTTCATATACTTACATAATACAATCTACACTTGCTCCCATATCGGTAGCTGCCCATCCATTGCTATTGATTTGTCAATCCGTTCTGTTTCAGGATTACGTTCCATAATTTCAGCAGCCAGTGTAGAATCCAGACCATCCATTGCACGGTTACGAAGAAGGTTAAGCCACGTAGCCTGTTTAAGGAAATCGAACATTTGTGGATGAGTCATTGCATTGAGTGTATCGATTTCATACACTACCTCTTGGGCGTGCCACATACGCAGATTGGCAATAATGAGCGCATCTACAAACTCACCGAACGTTTTGGGTTCTAAATCTGTTGTAAGAATATTCATGTTATTGCTTTCGATACTGTCCGTAAATTTTATTCTGAGGGTTTGTTAGAGCCACAGTTTCAGGATTTGTAACAGCAGCAGTGAACCAATCATCAATTTCGCGGATTAGCCTCTCACGCTGACCAAGCAAGGATTCGTTTTTGGTTTTTAATGACGTATTTTCTTCAGCCTCCGGTTTGAATAACTGCTCCTGGCAATGCCACAATTTTAAATCCGTAATAGCTAATTTATCTACAAGTGAGCCGAGTGTTTCTGCCATAACATTTCCTTTTGAAGATTATTATCAATTGTTTTGATATTAAAAAGCCGTCAGGTAACTATCGGATCACTGACGGCATTTTAATTAGAATACTATGTTCTTTCCTTTTGGTCCGGTTATTCTTCGTCCGAATAGTCTTCTACGCTTTCAAACGCACCTAAGGCATCCTCTACGGTTGGGAAATAATCAAATAACCACTCAAGTTGTGAAATACGCAGAAGGTTACGAACCTGCTCACCCACTCCGACTAAGATAACCGGAGCTTCGTGTTCTTTCATTTGGCGGTGCGCAAGGAGCAATGCACTGAGTCCTGCACTGTCGCAAAAAGTTACTTTTGTTAAATCAATAATTAAACCAATCAGGTTTGGCTGCCCGATTATTAATAATTCCGCCTTCACGTCAGGAGAGTTTAACGTGTCAAGCCGTTCTTCTTTGAGCGTGAATATGACGATGTCATCGTCTTGTTCTACTGAAAAGCGCATACTATGTACCAATAAATGAATAAAATCTGAACAAAAATCCGAATTTTTTTCGAAAATCAGACCTAAAACTTTTTCATACCGTAGAAAATTCTCAGCTTCGCACTATCTTCGCACTTATGAATTCTAATGAAGTGACATCAATCTGCATCATTCGCCTTAGTTCAATGGGCGATATTCTTCTTATTACACCTCTGTTGCGTCAGCTCCGCACTCAATTTCCATCGGCAAGAATTGACATGGCAATTGCCAAAAGATTTGCTGAGATTGTACGGTATAATCCTTATTTATCGAACGTTATCGAAATTGATACCAACCAAGGTGCAAAAGGAATCATCAGCCAGAGTAAAATTGCCCGCTTAAAACTACCCTTGAAAAAGTATGATGTAGTCCTTGACGAACAGGTGAATCTACGATCTTTTCTTTTTAGGTTTTCTCTCGGTAAACTCACCTATACACTTGATAAATTTCGTAAACAGAAACTTGAACTTGTTAAGCTAAAAAAAGGATTTGGCAAGCTTATTGTCCCAATCGCCGAACGATACCTGCATACCGCCAAAAATATTGGTGTCCACGATGACGGCAAAGGATTGGAACTGTGGCTGCCGGAAGAAAACAACTTGGGATATTACCCTCCGGAAAAGCGTATTGATGTTACAAACCCTCCAAAAATCCTTGCTATTGCACCGGGGGCGCGTCATTTTACAAAACGATGGCTGCCAGAACGCTTTGCCGAAACTGCACGGCTTTTTCACGATAAATTCGGAACTCAAATCATCCTTCTTGGCGGAACGGACGACTTTGAAGCCTGCAAAATGGTTCGGGAGTTAATTCCATTTCCGATTACAGATGCATCAGGTGCAACTTCAATCTATGAAACAGCTCGTATGTTGGACAAAGCCGACGGCTTACTATGCAACGACAGCGGAATAATGCACCTTGCGGCAGCACGCAGAGTCCCGGTAGCCGCAGTATTCGGCTCAACCGTTCGTGAGTTCGGGTTTGCGCCTTTTCGTGTTCCCAATGTCGTTATCGAGCAAGAGCTTGACTGCCGTCCTTGCACTCACATCGGTAGAGCAGAATGCCCTTTAGGACATTTCAAGTGCATGAACCTCATTACATCAGATGAAGTGGCGAGGCAATACCTTGCTATGAGGTAGTAAGCACTTTCTTGAAACAAATAGTTGTTAATGAAGAAGCCCTGCTAAAATATATTTTGGCAGGGCTTCTGTCTTAACTGCTTCGA
>CALMMI010000362.1 GCA_937868245.1 uncultured Ignavibacteria bacterium
TTACTCGTGGGATTCTTTTTCGCTTTCGCTTACTTTTTCAAGAATCTCTTGAACAAAGTTGATATCCTCGGGTAAATTTTCCGGTGTTTTTTCCACTTCTTCCGTTTTTGGAAGAATCTCGTAATCGAATACAAGCTCTTTGGATTCAGTGTTGTATTCAACCCGAACTTTGGCTTTATCCTTAACTACATTCTTGAGCATTTCTTCTGCAAGCGGATCTTCAAGATAGCGTTGCAAAGCTCTGCGAAGAGGTCGTGCGCCGTATTTCTCGTCGAACCCTTTTTCTACAAGGTAGTCTTTAGCCGATGCTGTAAGCTCAAGGTCAACTCCCATAGAATTAAGGCGTTTGTAGAGCGTTTGAAGCTGAATGTCGATAATCTCGTTGATGTTTTCCTTCGTTAGCGGACGGAATACGATGTAATCATCAATTCTGTTAATGAACTCAGGATTAAACATACGTTTCATCGATTCTTCCACAGTCGCTTTCATTTGCTCGTACTCGTTGTCCGGTGTCTTTTCGGAGAAGCCAATACGTCCTCCTGCTTTAACATCACGTACACCTACGTTCGAGGTCATGATAATTACAGTGTTCTTGAAGTCAATCTTACGTCCCAAACCGTCGGTCAATACACCATCGTCGAATACTTGCAGCAAGATGTTGAATACATCCGGATGAGCTTTTTCAATTTCATCCAACAGGATGATACTATATGGTTTACGGCGTACTTTTTCGGTAAGCTGTCCGCCTTCTTCATATCCAACATATCCCGGAGGTGCTCCCACCAAACGAGACACACTGAACTTTTCCATATATTCACTCATGTCGATTCGTATGAGTGAGTCTTCACTGTCGAACATATACCGTGCAAGTGCTTTTGCAAGCTCCGTTTTACCAACCCCTGTAGGACCTAAGAACATGAACGAACCGATTGGGCGTGTTGGGTCTTTCAAGCCGGCACGGGCACGGCGGATAGCTCGTGCAAGATGCTTGAGCGCTTCGTCCTGACCGACAACCTGTTTCTTAAGTTCATCAGCCATTTTAAGCAATTTGGAAGATTCACCTTCGGCAATTTTATTTACAGGGATTCCTGTAATCATTGCCACCACATCTGCTATATCTTCATCGGTAACGGTGTAGATTCTTGTAGATGCTGCGGCTTCCCATGTTTCTTTGGCTGTTTCAAGCTCGCTTTGTAAACGTTTTTCAACATCCCTCAAACGGGCTGCTTCTTCGAAATTTTGCGACTTTACAACATTGTTTTTGTCTGTACGGATAGCTTCAATCTTACCTTCCAATTCAGTGATTTCCTTTGGAACATGAATGTTGGATAAGTGAACTCTCGCTCCTGCTTCGTCCAAAACGTCGATTGCTTTATCAGGTAAGTAACGGTCGGTTATATACCGTTCAGCCAAGCGAACACATGCAGTAATAGCTTCGTCTGTGTAGGCTACACCGTGGTGCGCTTCATAACGGTCTTTTACGTTGTTGAGGATTTGAATTGTCTCGTCACCTGTTGGTGGCTCAACAATGATTTTTTGGAAACGTCTGTCCAAAGCACCGTCTTTTTCCACAAACTGACGGTATTCGTCAAGTGTTGTAGCACCGATACATTGGATGTCTCCCCGCGCAAGTGCTGGTTTGAACATATTGGAAGCGTCTAAAGAACCGGAAGCACCACCTGCGCCTACGATAGTATGCAACTCATCAATGAAGAGAATCACATCTTTCGCTTTTTCCAGTTCGTTCATAACCGCTTTCATGCGTTCTTCGAACTGTCCGCGGTATTTTGTACCTGCAACAAGTGCACCTAAATCTAATGTAACGATACGTTTATCGAACAATGTCCGTGACACTTTCTTTTCGATGATTTTAAGAGCTAACCCTTCAACAATAGCAGTCTTACCAACACCCGGTTCGCCGATTAATACCGGGTTGTTCTTCTTGCGGCGTGAGAGAACCTGAGCAACACGCTCAATTTCTTTTTCACGACCAACCACAGGGTCAAGTTTATTCTCGACTGCGAGCTTTGTAAGATCACGTCCGAAATTGTCCAAAACAGGAGTTTTCACTCGTTCAGGAACACCTTTGCCCGGCTTTGAACCTTCTTTTTTACCGCCTGCGGGTGCTCCGCTGCTTGGATTACCATGAATGATATTATCAAGTTCTGCACGGACTGTATCGTATTTAATTGAGAATCCCGCAAGGATTTGCGTGGATATGTTGTCTTCATCGCGCAGCAAAGACATGAGCAGATGCTCTGTGCCGATGAGTGTGCTTTTGTAGAGCTTTGCCTCCAGGTATGTGATTTTCAATACCTTTTCAGCATTTTTTGTAAGTGGAATATTTCCGATAGTTAGTGTTCCGCTTGTTGCTCTGAGAGAATCTTCAATGCTTTTTTTAAGTTTAAATAAATCTACTCCGAGGTTACGTAGAATCTTAACAGCCATACCGTCGCCTTCGCGAATTATTCCGAGTAAGAGATGCTCCGTGCCGATGTAATCATGCCCAAGCCGAAGTGCCTCCTCGCGACTGAGGCGGATGACATTCGATACACGGTCAGAAAAGTTGCCTTCCATAATTGTATGTTGTATAGTGATAGAAAATTTATGGACTTTCACGGGTTATAAAGACGCATAGGCAGGCGATATTATTGCTAGAATACTCTAAATGCGTCTATCGGTAATAGCAAAATGAACGCTGCAAATGTTACTCAAAAATACTGTTATTCTTTCATTTTAAATAGTAAATTGTTTGAAATGAAAGCACAGCTCACTCATATTACAGAATGATTACTTGGAATTTCGGCTAAGATTCGCCAAATTTGCGCGTAAACTGACAAATAACACTTCACATAATACCCTTGTATGACAAAGTCTGCCCCGAAACGTCCAGCTCAGAAATCTGATTTGTTTTTCAATCGCGAATTAAGTTGGTTACAATTTAATATGCGGGTACTCGAAGAAGCGGAGGATAAAACCCATCCGATATTGGAGCGTCTGAAATTCATTGCGATTTTCAGCTCTAATCTTGATGAGTTTTTTATGGTACGGGTGGCAGGTATCAAGGAACAAATAGAATCTGAACTTGTTGAAGTGTCGTCCGACGGGAAAACACCTCTTGAGCAGCTTGCAGGACTCCGTGCGCAACTTCTGCCTCTTGTGGCACGCCAAACTTCAATATTAATGGAAGATGTATTGCCGGCATTAGAGAAGGACGGGGTATTCCTCCATCAATTTGCAAAACTTAGCCAACGCGAAAAAGATTACCTCAGAAATACCTTCATGGAAGATATTCTGCCTGTCCTTACGCCGCTCGCGCTCGATACAGGGCACCCGTTCCCACGATTGTTAAATCGCAGTTTGAACCTTGCCTTCGTATTACGTGATGAAAGCCGTGATAAGTCCGAACGGAAAACGGCAGTGCTTCAATTGCCTCCCGTACTGCGCCGTTTTGTACCGTTGAAACGTGCATCGGGAAATCATTTTGTGTTGCTGGAGCAAATCATTCAGGCACATGCGGAAATCCTTTTCCCCGGGTTGACTGTTGAGGATTCCTATCCGTTCCGTGTAACCCGCGATGCAGACTTGGAAATTGCCGACGATGAAGCAAGTGACTTGCTGACCGAAGTAGCAGAGCAAGTGCGCCTCCGGCGTTGGGGAACAGCTGCTGTACGGCTTGAAGTAGAGGAAGACACCCCCGATTATTTGATAAATTTACTTATGACTTCATTGGAACTTGAGTCGAACGATGTGTATCAAAACAACCGTCCGCTCAACTTGCCAGATTTTATGGAGCTTATGAAAATCGACCGTAGGGAGCTAAAGGATATTCCGTTTAATTCACGGAAATTACCTGAGTTTCAAGGCACACCCGATGAAATGTTTGATGCAATCCGTAAGCACGATGTAATGATACACCATCCGTTTGATTCATTCACAAACAGTGTTGTAAAATTCCTCCAGGCTGCAGCGGAAGACCCGAAAGTTCTTGCTATCAAAATCACACTGTACCGTGCGGGGAGTTCTTCACCAGTTATCGAGGCTCTTAAGCGTGCAGCCGAAAATGGGAAGCAAATTACTGCTTTTGTGGAACTGAAAGCCAGATTCGACGAAGAAAATAATATCCTGTGGGCAAAAGAACTTGAACAAGAAGGTGTCCACGTGGTTTATGGTATTTTAGGCTTAAAAACACACACGAAAATAGCAATGGTTGTACGGAGGGAAAAGGCATCGGTACGTACATATTTGCATCTTGCAACGGGGAATTACAATCTTAGCTCATCCAGAACATACACAGATATAGGAATATTTACAGCCAATGAGGAATTCGGGAATGATGCAATCAACCTTTTTAATTCCCTTACCGGATATTCACACTATTCCAAATGGCAGGAATTTATCGTTGCTCCAGGGAATCTGAAAAGTAAAATTCTCCAATTGATACGCAGGGAAACCGACCTACATTCAGTAGAAAAACCCGGACATATAGTTGCCAAAATGAATGCACTGGTTGATGAGGATGTTATTCGCGAACTATACCGCGCAGGTCAAAAAGGTGTGAAAATACAATTGATTGTACGGGGGATATGCTGCCTGCGTCCGGGGCTTGAGTCACTCAGCGAGAATATCGAAGTACGAAGTATCTTGGGCAGGTTTTTGGAACACAGCCGTATCTTTTACTTTGCGAACGGGGGAGAGGAAGAATTCTATCTGGCGAGTGCAGATTGGATGCCCCGTAATTTCGAACGACGAGTGGAACTTATGTTCCCTGTGTACGACTCACGGTCGTGTGCTACGTTAGAGCATATTTTAGCCGCTTATTGGCAGGATAATACCAAGTCGCGTAAATTACTTTCAGACGGCTCATATCATCGTATCACCCCACAAAAAGGGGAAGATTCATTTTCTGCACAGCAATTCTTTTTGAATGAGATACTTTCAGGTGCGAGAAGGTCTATTGCGAAGATGAAGCGGTTGACTGCCAATCCGGTTCAGAAGGTTGTGAAGTAGAGGGAGGAAAAACTTGTTGCTTTGAATCACTGTAGAATAAACAATAGCGCATTGCTTGGTTATACGATTAATTATAGGTCAGGTAGGTTGTTACAACCGACCTGACCTATAAGATATAATTAGAAAATACTGTTATAAGTTGACCATTTCCCGTCGTTATCTACAAAATATGCAACTTCTCCGATGTCTTCATCAGTAAATGAAAGGAATATTTCTCCTGCTTCAAAGCTAATACTAATCCCAAAACCATCTTTTTCAGTTGTAGAAATTACAATTGCACCCAAAAAAGAACAAAGCAAATTTCGGTAATTATCTGAATTGATACTTGTGACTAATTTGTCCTTAATAACCTTTGGGAAAATATAACAGGTTAGTCTATTACCATCAAAATCAAGTTGTAAATAGTCTAAAACAAATATTACAGAGCTTAATTTCTCACCTACTAATATTGATAAGGGATCATTTGAAATTTGCATAAGGTAAAATGCTAGCTGCAATAATGATTATGATGTAGGGAATTTTTATAAGTTGAGTTATTTATACACAACCTTTGCAGACTTAAAAAACGCTACCCACTTTTCCTTTAATTCATTAGGGATAATTGCTTTCTTGATTGCCCTGAAATTATTATATAGAGCTTGTTTCCCTTGAACAATATACCAAAGTTGTGATTCAGGGTTCGGATCATTATTAAACCATGGTGATTCAACTGTAAATATAATCCACGGAAATTCTGCTTTTTCATCTTTTTCGATGAAGGTTAATTTTGCTTCAGGAGCATTTTTTTTGGATTGCTCAAACATCAAATTCATTACTACATCAGCATTCGAATCTTTCATACCTTTCACTCCTTTGATTACAAACGTATTAACCAGTTCAGTCCAATTTTCAATTGTTTCATTTGTATGAATATAGTCAATGGAACGTTGTTCGGTATTTTCTTGGTCTGCACCGATTTTCCAGTTCTCATTTTCGGGCAGGTTTAATTGAATTGATTCATTGTACCCTTGGATATTACTACAAAATTGAGTTAAATACTGCTCAACACCTTTATCGCCATTATTCTTGGCAGTAATGAAATCCTCACAAGCGCCCTTCATATTACCCGTTATAGCACGAAGCTGCCCTCGAAGTGTAAGCGAATTAGGGATAGAAGGGTTTAGTTCAATTACCATGTCCAAATCCGGAAGTGCCTCTTTGTATTTTTTTTGAGCAGCATTAACAACAGCACGGCTGTAATATGCTCTTGCATTTTTAGGAGACAATTCAATGGTTTTATTGAAATCTCCTATCGCAGGTTCATATTCTTTGATTTCATATTCACAATTCCCGCGGTTTAAATAGAGATCACTGTCATCTTTACTTAGCTCAATTGCTTTTGTATAATCAGCGATTGCACCTTTATAATCTAATTTACGATGCTTTTCTAATCCTGAATTTATGTATTCCTTTGCGGTCTGTGCGAATGCTGGAGTTGTGATTAAAAGAGATAATAAGAGTATTATGGTTTTCATTTAAGCTGTAATTATTAATGTATAATAATAGTTGTAAATATCAATGAAATAGTTTACTTGTACAATATCTTAGCCGACTTAAAAAACCTAATCCACTTATCCTTGAGTTCATTAGAAAGCTTAGGTGACTTCACCGCTCTGTAATTACTGTACAGCGCATCCTTCCCCTGAATAATAAACCAAAGTTGTGATTCTCCAGGTTTATCTTTAATAGTTGAAGATGATTCAAGTGTAAAGAGAATCCATGGAAATTTTGTGTTTTCGTCCTTTTCAACAAATGTTAACTGCATACCCGGTTCTTTTACTTGGGCTTCTTCATACATCATATTCATTGCAGAATCCAGATTTGAACTTGTAATCCCCTTAATCGAAAACATGGTACCCATTTCCGTCCAATTATCAAGCGTCTCGTTTGAATGAATCAACCGTAATACCTGCACATCTTTGTTGTTAACTTCTTCAGCAATTTTCCATTTTTCACTTTCGTTCCACTGTAAGATTAGTGACTCACCCACACCCTGTTCACCTTCGCAATACTGAGTTATGAATTTGTCTGCTTGTGTGTCGCCTTTTGTTTTAGCGGTTTGGAAATCCTCACATGCACCCTTCTTGTTACCTGTTTGTGCGCGAATCTGTCCGCGAATTGTAAGGACGCTCGGGGTCGTAGGGTCAAGTTTGACAACCTTATCCAGGTCGGCAAGGGCTTCGTTGTATTTTTCAAGTTTTACGTAGAGCCGTGCGCGAGTATAGTATGCATCCGCATATTTCGGGTCGAGTTCAAGAGTTTTATTGAAATCTTTTATAGCTTCGTCAAGGTTGTCTAATGCAAATTCACAAATACCTCTGTTGTAATACGCATCACGGTTTTTCTTGTCAATAATTATTGCTTGTGAATAATCGATAATTGCACCGTGAAAATCTTGCAATTTGTGTTTCTCCATACCCGATTGTAATAACTTTTTGGCAGACTGTCCGAAAGCGGTTGCAGAGATTGTTACGATAAAAATGATGATTAGTTTTTTCATTTTGCTGTGGTTTTAACTGAAATTCAATGATTGTAATACTTGAAGTTGTATATTTACTATTATGTTTTAAGGTACAAAACTACTATATCTAAGGAATCACACAAAGGAAAGGTATCACGATACAGTAATTATTTTGTGAAAAACGTACGCTATTGTTCAGTTTTCATCGTCAATAAACAGCATTGTACAAAACTCAGGTAATTGCTGCCGATACAATCTATGTCTTCAGAACCCGCCCCGCTTTGGAAAAAAAACTTGTATGTGTTATGGATAGCTCAATTTATAGCAATGCTTGCTATGAGTGCGTGTTTGCCGTTCCTGCCGTTGTATGTTCGAATGTTGGGGGTTTTGGATCTAAAAGAAGCACAACAATGGAGTGGCTTGATAATAGCCGCTCCATTTTTGTTTTCGGTAATAACTGCGCCGATTTGGGGAGCATTAGGTGATAAATACGGCAGAAAACTGATGATTGTCCGTGCTATCATCGGCTTGGCTGTAGCGATGGCTCTGATGGGCTTTGCACAAACTGTGTGGCAACTAATGTTACTTAGGATGTTTCAGGGTGCTGTGAGCGGTTTTATAGCCTCTACACTGGCATTCGTTTCCTCCACTACACCACCTAACCGTTCGGGATATGCAATCGGGATTTTGCAAGCTACGATTTCGGCAGGGAATATAGTAGGGGCGTTGGTAGGAGGTGTTTTATCGGACGTTATCGGAATGAGGAATGTATTCTTTTTCGTTGGTGGAATGTGCTTGATTAGTTCGGCAATTGTTATTGCCTACGTAAAGGAAGAACGAAACCCTGCAACAGAAGAAGAGGAAAAGCACACCAAATCAGTAATGGCGAATCTTCGTTTTGCATGGAATACCCCAACGCTCAGGAATATATTACTACTAATAATTGCAGCACAATCCGCAATAGTATTTGTTTCTCCTGTGATGCCTTTTTATTTGGAATATCTTGGTGCGCCGAAGGAATATCTCTCCACACTGACTGGATTAATTGTAGGTATAGTCGGAGTATTCAGTATAGTTTTTGCTCCGTATTGGGGAAGGCGTAATGACCGTAGGGGCTATGTGAAAACTCTACGGGTAGCAGCTTTAGCGGTCGGGATTTCGACTATACTTCAATCTTTTGTTCCGAGTTATGAGTATTTGTTTGTACTCAGGGCATTTATCGGGGTATTCACTGCAGCAATTATACCAACACTTTACACGGCATTCAGTAAAAATACACCGCACGAAAACCGAAGCGGCATGATGGGACTTGCCTCAAGTGCAAGTTTATTGGGAAATTTGATAAGTCCGTCGATGAGCGGTTGGATTGCATCCCATGCAGGGATGCGGTGGTGCTTTGCGATAGCTGGGATGATTATGCTTGTGGTGTCGTTTTCTACCGGAAAAGAGCAAAGGAATGAGGAGTTTTAAAAGTACTTGATACTATTGATGTCACTTCCATACGATTGATAAATCCTCCTTAAACATTGTAAGTATCAGACACTTCAACGGGCTCAGTGTGACACAACTTGCTTGTCACCCTGAGCCCGTCGAAGGGTTCAATTATTTGCCAAATTTCTGATTAAAGAATATTATAATAATCTCTTACTACAGTAATTTGAATCATCTACTTAATATCTCTTACTCTTAATAAGCACCGATGAATATTCACTTAAATTTTCAAGTACTTTACCTGTCCCACGTGCAACCGCGGTAAGCGGGTCATCTGCTATATGCACAGGCAGGCTTGTTTCGCGTTGGAGCCGTTCATCCAATCCTTTTAGCAATGCTCCGCCACCTGTAAGCATGATTCCTCTGTCGAAAATATCTGCAGAAAGTTCAGGAGGTGTACGCTCAAGTAAATTACGAACTGCTTCCACAATCACTGCAACCGATTCGCTGAGAGCTTCGCGAATATCAGCGGAACTTACGGTAATCATTTGTGGAATACCGGTTAGCAAATCACGTCCCTTAACTTCAATTTCCACTTCTTCACGCATCGGATATGCAGACCCTACTTCGCATTTTATAGCTTCTGCAGTACGCTCTCCGATTAAAATATTATGATGACGTTTGAAATACTGAACAACCGAATTTGTCATTTCATCACCTGCAATACGGATTGATTCGTCGCTTACGATACCCGATAGGGCAATCACTGCAATTTCCGTTGTACCGCCACCAATATCTACAATCATATTACCAACAGGTTCATGAACGTTTAAGCCGATACCGATAGCCGCTGCCATTGGTTCTGCAATCAGATATACTTCCTTTGCTCCTGCGTGCTCTGCACTATCACGAACTGCACGTTTTTCAACTTCGGTGATTCCCGAAGGAACACAGATTACTACACGTCGCGCAGGTTGCCAGCTAAGTGATACTTTACGGATAAATGCGCGAAGCATACCTTCGGCAATTTCAAAATCGGCAATAACGCCATCTTTTAGTGGACGAATTGTACGGATGTCGCGGTGTGTTTTTCCTACCATCATTTGGGCTTCGTGCCCGATTGCTAAAATGTGTTTATTTGTACGATCAAAGGCAACAACCGACGGCTCGTTTAAAACGATGCCTTTGCCTTTCATCCAAATAATTGTATTTGCGGTTCCGAGGTCAATTGCTACATCGGTAGAGAGGAGTCCAAAGCGCATATTTCTTGTTAAATTATTGTCGTTTCAAGGGAGATTGTTTTCATACTGAATACAAAAATCGTCATTCTTTGGCAAATAATCGTGAACTTTCGTTAAAATCGATTTGATAATCTATGTACTCATGTTTTCACTTCCTCATTTTTCGCGCCAAATTTGATGGAATATCAGTGATTTGTTAACAAAATATCAGCGTGGTTGAACAGTTGCTTTCTGCTAACTGTTATAAAAACATAAGGGAGGTGAATTTGTAAATTCACCTCCCTTGATAGATTACACAGCTCGCAGTGTTGATGTACGGTTCTGTTTAAGGAATCATAAGTGAAAGTTCAGCAGTAGCATAACGGTGCAGGATAGTACCGCCGAAAATCTCGTAATGTGCACGGTCTAACAAGTTAAACACATTTACACCAAGGCGTAAGTCTTTTGTAAAGTTGTATCCCGCGTTGAAATTAACAACCCAGTATTCCGGTACGCTTCCTTGTACCAGTCCTGCCACCCATTCAAAACCTTTTGCACCATGTACATTTACACCGACATCGAACATACCTTTTTCCTCATATTGCAAACCAAAATTCACACGTATCGGCGAAGTATTTGGAACTATTTTCTGTGCAGCGACTTTATTCTCTACAATGTCATAACTGAGTGAGGTAAAGTTTGCGGATGCTAACAGATTATTAGTTACATAGTAATTAACTCCAAGTTCAACTCCATATTCATTTATCAGACCTATGTTAGTAGGTGATATTGAAAAAGCGGCCTTTCCTGTCTGAACATCAAGGGATAAGCCCCCATAACGGTCATAAGAACCGGCATTTGTTTTGGCAAGTTCCTTGTTATAGAAATCACGTAAAATTGAATCAGCTTGGGGGTTATTTACATATCGAACCAGTGTGTAATAATCCTTTGCCAATCCACCAAGTGCCTGTGAGATAAAATTAGTTCTTTTATTCCAGTATGCATCTACTGTTACAAATAAATCTTTAGTAATAATACCCTTATATCCTAACTCGTATGAAAAGGCTGTTTCTACTCCTATGTTCGGATTCCCTAAAAATAAAATTTGGGGCACACCTTTAGTCGCACTTGCAGGCAAGTTAATTTTTGCTCCTGTTTGCGCAAAAATTATCGAATCAATAGTAGCTAAACTTGCCGTTGGTTGTAATCCACCTATAGTCGAACGACGGAATTTATC
>CALMMI010000363.1 GCA_937868245.1 uncultured Ignavibacteria bacterium
TTATTGCTTGCTTTATAACTGAATCCAAAAGCTCCGATTCTTTCAATTGAAGCCTGATACGGATACGATAGCGTTGTGTATTTACAGACTGGGCTGAAATATTCATTAGGCGGGCTATGTCCTTTGTGGTATGTCCAAGTGAAATGAAACGGCATAATTCACGTTGAATTTTGGTAAGGGTTGGGAAAATTGTCTCAAGTTTTTCGTCTAATAGCTTATATGTTTTTGAAGAACTTGATGTTGCTGCGTTTTCAGACGAACGGATAACAGTTTGCAGAACCTCTACCACTTGTTCTGCATGTTCATTTGTAGATTGCATTGAACGCAGCGTTGAACGTATTTCTTTCAGTGCTTGTTCCCTATGTACTAAAGCTGATGAAAGAAGCCCTATTTCTTCCTCCAATTCAAAACGTCTGATTCGTTCTTCTTGAGCCGAACGGACAGCCTGTTGCTGTTCAAGGATAATCAGCATGTTTTTATTCCGTTTGTCAGATTCATCGTTGTAAACCAGTTCTTTAAGACGGTGAAATTCCTTGTGATGGTAATAGGCAGCGGCATAGTCGTTTTGTAGTTCGGCAATTTTTGCCAATTGGTTATGACTTCGAAATTGGTTGTGGATATCCTGTATTTCTTGGCTCATAGTAAGTGTTCTATTCGCAAAATTAGATGCTTTGTCGAACATTTGTATGCCGATGAAAGCATCAGTAGCAATAACCAGTGTTTCAATTATATATTTCGGTGGATAATTTGGGTTTTCTACTGTTTTTAGCGGAAGCTGAAGATAACTTAGGGCTTCTTCCCATAGTTCTCTATGAACCGATATGGCGGCGATGTTCCTGAGAATAGTCTGCTTGTGTAAATCCAGATCTATATTCTTTTCATTTTTTTCAATTAATGAAAGTAGATTGCTGAATATGGTATAGGCACTGTCAAATTCTCCGGCAATAACCATCATTCCGCCCACCCGAGTACTAATTGCTATATGTTTTGGAATAGATTCATGAAATTCCGAAATTGAAATTGCTTCCAAACCATACTCAATCGCTTTTTGGTGTTCTCCCATTTTTGAATAACTGCCGGCTATCAATAATTTGTTGTTACCCACTATGGACGGAGATCCGAGCAACTCGGCAACCTCCTCGGCTTTCAATAAAACCTCTAAGGCCGAAGTTTGATCGCCAAGTTGTTCGTAAATTTTTGCTAAAAGCCTGTAAATGTAAACTATTATGTTGTCCTTCTGTAATCGATTTGCATATTCTACCGCTTGGTTACACAACGTAAGTGAGTCCCCAAGATTACCCAGAAATAACGCACATTGAGCTATATAATATAATAAAAGTGCTTTTGGCATTAAAAATTCTTCAGGTATGGTTTTAGGATTAGTTTCTGCATTATTTTCTTCGATAACTGTATCCAAAATACTAAGTGCTTTCCGGTAGTATTCAAGTGCACCGCCATAATCCATCTTATCTTCCCTCATTCTTCCAAAATTAATGAGGACTTGCATCTCTTCGTCTTTTACACCAAGTTCCTGGGCAAGTGCAAGTGCTTTACTATTTATAGTATTTATTGTTTCTTCCTGATAGGGCTGCCTACGGAGTGCATAACAGAAATGTATATATACTGTAAGTAATTCGAGTTTATTGTTAATATGTTTAAGCAGGGCTTCCGAATGATAACAAGCCGTAACAGCTCTATCTCCTGAAGCATCGATAATATCTGATAATCTTGATTCCGTATGAAGAGACCGAGCCAATCGAAGTATAACCTCTTTTTCACGATGTTCAGCTTTTGGAAGCTGTCCCCGTAATGCCTTTTGATATAACTCGTCTGCGGTTTGATATTCGAACATTGAGCAGCATCGCTTTTCCCAGAAATTTCTATTTTCAACAGCATATTTCAAGAGCGTAGGGTAATCTCCTCCGAAAACCTTACCAAGGTTCTCGAATATATATTCAGCTCTTTGGTTACGTTCCAAACTCTCTACTCTTGAAATAAACACATCAAAATCAAGAGGTACGGTTAATTGTGTCATGTGTTAAAGGTTATCACGGAAATTTCATAAATACACATTCTAATCTATCAATTTACAATTGTTTTAACGGCTTGTTTAACAATTATATCAAGAGATTCCGATTCACTCAGGCTAAGCCTGGTTCTAATCCGGTATCGCTGGGTATTTACTGATTGGGCAGAAATATTCATAAGCCGTGCAATGTCTTTTGTTGAATGTCCGAGCGTGATGTATCTGCATACCTCACGCTGGATTTTTGTAAGAGAAGGAAAAGCGGCAACGATTTTTTCATCTATCTGCTTATAGGTTTTGATTGAATCTGCTGTTGCCGTTTTCTCTGATGACCTAACCACAGTTTGAAGTACTTGAACTACTTGTTCAGCATGTTCATTCGATGTTTTCATAGAGCGCAGTGCAGTTCGTATCTCTTTAAGTGATTGTTCTCTGTGGACAAGAGCCGAGGAAAGCTGACCTATTTCATCTTCAAGCTCAAATCGTCTGATTCTTTCAGCCTGGGCTGAACGGACTGCTTCCTGTTGCTCGAGGAGTATCATCATGTTTTTGTTTCTTTGATCCGACTCAGTATTGAAAACCTGTTCCTTAAGAGAGTGAAATTCCTTATGATGAATAAAAGCAGCTTTAAAATCACCCTGGTTCTCTGCTATCGCGGCTAATTGCTTGTGAGCAATATATTGATTTTGTAAATCATTACTTTCTTTACTGATTTTTAAAGTCCGATTGGCGAATTCGGCAGCCCGGTTGTATTGTTTTGCACCTATAAGTGCATCTGCTCCAACGATTAATGTTTCAATGATATATTGAGGTAAATTTCCTTCGTCATCCAGAACATCAAATGGGAATTGAAGAAACCCCAGTGCTTCGTCCCATTGTTCGCATTTGATTGCTATACCTGCCAGGTTTCTCAGAATTTGTGTTTTATGCCAAACAAGATTGGAAGTTGTATCGAATTTTTCTATTGCTTCAAGCAGCTCCATAAGTAAGACACGGGCATTATCAAATTCGCCGGCTGATACCATAATGCCCCCAACCCTTCCGGCGATGATGAGATACGTTGCCAGAGATTCATGTGCTTTGTAAATAGGGAGGGCTTTTAGTCCATATTCTATAGCCTTGGAAAACTCACCCATTTTACTATACACTGTTGCAATAAAAATTTTGTTTTGTCCACTCAAAAAAGGAGAATTGCGTGATTCGGTAATTTCTTCGGCTTTAAACAAATGCTCAAGGGCAGTATTATGCGCCCCAAGGATACTATAAGCCCGTGCCATTACCAATTGGATATGTATTGCCACATTATCGCTCTGAAGCCTTTGTGCGTAAGCAGCAGCTTGGTGGCACATCGAAATGCCTTCACGAATATTACCGAGTATTACGTAATTATGAGCCAGATTAAACAGAAGGATACTCATTGGCAATAAATACTCTTCAGGGATTGCCCTGGGAGAATCATTTATCTTACTCTCTTTAATAACACTTTCCAAGATGCCGTATGCTTTCTTGTGATAAGGTAAAGCTCCTGGATAATCATGAATATTCTCTCTCAAATGACCAAAATTTGAGAGCACCTGCATTTCTTCACTCTTTGCGCCGAGTTCAGTAGCAAGTGCTAGTGCTTTATTATTAATTTCAGTAAGCTGTTCCAGTTGAGAATCACGCTGTCGCATTGCAAACGTAAAGTGAATATAAAGAGCCAGTAATTCTTCTTTGTTATTAATATGTTTCAGCAATGCTTCCGCTTGATAACAAGCTGTTATAGACGGCTCATCTGTAAGTGCAGTAATGTCGGAATATCTCGAATAGTGCTGCAACGCTCTTGCCAATCGGTGAATTGCAACTTTTTCTCTCCATTCAACCTTAGGTAGTTTTCCAAGAAATGCTTGATTATACAATTCTTCCGGTGATTGATATTCAAGCATTGTACAGCATCTTTTTTCCCAGTATAATTTTGATTCAACAGCATATTTCCACAGTACTGAATTATCACCGCCATAAACTTTGTTAAGATTCTCAAAAATATATTCAATCCGTTGATTCCCATCCAACGCTTCTACAGTTTGTACAAAAAATTCAAAATCAATAGGAGTACTTAGTTTTATCATTTTAGTTTTGTTATCATCAGGTTCTATAGCAATCTTTATTAAACTAATAAAGAGATGCAATCCATACTTAAGAGAAACTTAGCTCACAATTTACAAATTGTCAATTGCATATCCAACGAATGGCATTCAAAAAAAAACACAACGTAAACCCGAAACAAACACCCAAAATATAACCGTATTAATATTAATATACTTATGCTGTCAATATGATTCAATAACGGAAAGTGCTTTTTTTGATTTTACCACTAGAGCCTGATTCTGTCTATCGTTTTTCTATCATGCTTGTAGAAAAACAGTAGCTTCGAGAGTGTAGATTTGCGACCAGTTTTTAGGAGTCGGTACATTGGGAAATACTTGATGTACTTTCGTTTAATGATACTGTTCGTCAGCTCACCTTTCCAATATTTGCAATTAATGCACAAGCCAAAGCTGAATTAGGGATCGACAGTGTAAGCGTGTGCTTAAGGAGTTTCATTTTGATGGAATTGACAATCGAAACCCCAATTGAATAATATGATATAAGAAATAATTATACTAAAATATTTTTCTCTATTTTCTATCAAAAAAAGTCTTGCTTTAAACGTATAGAATATGTAAGTTGCATTCAAAATTTATTACCCTTCATCAGGTATTTACCACAAGCATACTTACATGAAAATTATTGTACTTATTCTCTTGGTTTTACTCACTGTTTCTACGGCTTTTGCACAACGGCAAGCTGATAATTGGCTGTTTGGTGAAGGAGCAGGAGTATCGTTCCGAAATGGAAGCGCTACCCCTATATCAGGAAGAATGAACACACAAGAAGGCTGTGCTTCTATTTCCGATAAAAAAAACGGACAATTGCTGTTTTACACAAACGGCGATACAGTGTGGAATGCAAACGGCTCGATTATTAATAAAGGACTTTTCGGGGGAGAATCATCATCACAAAGTGCTATTATCGTTCCGATACCTAATCAAGCCGATCAATATTATATAATAACTGCTCCTGATTTAACCTCCGGTGCCAACCGAGAGACAGGAATGTTTTATTCAATTGTTAAAATCCAGCCGGACAATTGGCCTCCCGTTATCATACAAAAAAACGTTTCACTTTTAGATGATGCATGTGAACGTATCGCCTGTACACAGGACTTTACCAAAACCGGATACTGGGTTGTAGTACAACATAGAACCAAGTTCCAATTCTATGCATATCATATCACTGCATTTGGTATAGGAAATCCTGTGATTTCATCTTTTCAGCCGCCAAATAAAATTCCGGTAAACGATCGTGATGCCGGATGTATGAAAATATCACCCAACGGAAAAAAACTGGCAACCAGTACTGCGTTCATGGGATACCTCTATTTATTCGACTTTGATAATAGTACCGGAAATGTTAGCAATATACTCGATTTGCTGCCTCTTCCAAAACCTACCTCTCCTCCTGTTGAAGCGTACGGGCTAAGTTTTTCCCCGGACAACAGTAAACTCTATTGTTTCCATAGAATTGAAAACGCTTTAACAGCCGATCTGTCTCAATTTGAAGTAAATTCAAACGATAGAAATTTCATTCTGAAATCGAAAGTACTTATTAACGACCCTACGGAAGAGAAAATGAGATGGGCATGGCGTTCAATGCAAATTGCACCCGACGGTAAGATATACTGCACTAGAAACGGATTCCCAATCCTATCAGCAATCAGAAGCCCAAATCTAAAGGGTAATGCTTGTGATTTTCATGAAACGGAAGTACAGTTGCTTTCTAAGGGGCTGGCAGGGTTGCCCGGATTTGTTGACAGTTGGTTCAACACCGAGGTTTCAGATACTACTGTTTACCAAAAGATGACAGATACTGTTATTTGCTTTGGTACAAGTGTCCGTATAGGGCTGCAACCTGTAAAAGATATTACATATTCATGGTTACCAAAAGAAACATTGGATAATCCTAATGTTCCGATGCCTATTGCAACACCATTTGTTACTACCACCTATTATAGAAATTCTACAAATCCGCAGGGGCAAAGCACCATTGATTCCATCACCATTTCAGTCGATAAACCTGTTGCAGATGCAGGTGAGGATAAAATTGTGTGTAAGGAAAATTCGGTTACATCCGTACAGATAGGATCATCACCTAAAAGCGGATATGCGTATTCGTGGACACCTGCGAATAATTTGGATAATCCTAATTTATCAAATCCAACCGTAACATCTTCAAAATCAGAAAAGTACATTGTTACAGCAACCAGCCCCTTTGGTTGTATGGCATTTGATACAGTGCTTGTTAGCATGTCCGGTATTGTAAGTAATGTTTCGCCGGATACAACCGTTTGCAAGGGAACAAGCATTCAACTTTCTGCTTCAGGGGGAAGTATTTACAGTTGGTTACCTTCAAAAGGATTAACAAATTCAAGTATAGCAAATCCGGTTGCTTCACCTGATTCAACAACAAGATACACGGTATATATATCTAACGGTTTGTGTATAGATTCAGCATTTGTAACTATTACGGTAAATCCTTTACCAACGGCTGACGCTGGACCCGATCGAACTTCCTGCAAGGGTGAAACAGTACAACTTGGCGTAACTGCTCAATCGGGTACTACATATAGTTGGCAACCGATTATAGGTTTGGACAACCCAACCAAATCCAATCCACAGGTAACACCTGTGAAAACTACCGAATATATTCTGACTGTTACAAATACTTCAGGATGCGAAGTAAAGGATACTGTTGTAGTAAATGTAGTAGATTTCAATATAAAGGTTTCTGAAAATTCAGAGATTTGTACAGGAGGAAGCACCCGGTTGGCTGCTAGTGGAGGTGATAGTTATAAATGGTCTCCAAGTATAGGATTAGATAATCCGGATATTTCTAATCCTATAGCATCACCAATCACTACTACAACATATAGGGTGGTTGTTACTAACGGTTTCTGTGTAGATTCTGCATCAATAACTGTAACTGTGTTGCTTGCTCCGATTGCCTATGCGGGACAGGATAGAATAGGTTGTGAAGGAGATTCACTGTATCTTGGTGCACCTCCTCAAATAAAAGAAACATATAGCTGGCAACCCACAACCGGGTTGGATAACCCTACTATTTCAAATCCCATTGCCAGACCAATAGAAACAACACAGTACATTCTGTCAGTCACCAATTCAGTAGGTTGTAATGCAAAAGATACTGTTGTTGTAACAGTTAACTCAAAAGATGAACGGTTGTTCACTTTAAGTCCGAATACGATTCCTTTATACCCCGGGCAACCTTTCAAAACAAATTTGATTATTCCGGGTGGTGTTGATAAATGGAAGGTTACGCTTTCGTACAATAAGTTAATAATGAAATATGCTTCAATTCTGGAGATTAGCAGCGGATTGACGGCAGTAGTAGCATCTGAATCAAATGGTCAGCTTACTATCCACGGTACAGGTGAAAACGGAAGTGTACTGTTAGATTTTTATACCTACCTTCCGTATAATTTGGACACATCATTTGTTATAGATGTAATAGTAGATTCTGCAATTATAGATCCATGCGATAGAATTACAACTCGCGGTTCTATTCTAAAATTAGCCGAATACTGCGGTAGAACAATCCGTAACGTAAGCAGTACCGATAAGAACTATTATATGTCAAGTAAGGGCAATGGTGTTAGTTTTGGATTAGGTTTAACCGGGAATATTACGATGGAACTGTATAATTATACAGGTACTATTAAGGAAGTTTTATTTGATAAACAGATGGAAGCAGGGGAGTATTCACTAGATTTCGATATGCCTACAGGTGTGTATTTCTGTAGAATGACTTCGGGAATGTATAATGAGGTGGTGAAGATAATTAGTGTAAAGTAAATTCAAATACATAAATTTTTCTAAACAATATAACTTTTAATTGCTTACACTTGCAAATAATCAATATTCCTCACCCTTCCATTCATGAAAGCAATGATGGCAAACAAACTTTTCTTGGGGGAATAATAATGGCAACCCGAAAAGCAACCATGTAAAAGCGGTCCCGCGTTTATCTTGTACAAATTCAATTCGGTTACTTCCACATTCAGGGCAAACGCCCCAATCACTATCCGAGGATTCAATTTCAAATTCGTTTGTATCGATGAGTGCTAATATTTCCTTTGCAGCACGAACATCATGATTCTCTACTTTTAGCCTTACGCCTCCTATTGCATTTGAATATAACCAATTCATTGCAATCAAGTTCCCATTCACAATAACAGTACGAATACCTTCACTTTCAAGTCGTGCTTTTGCAAAATCAGCTTCGAAAATAGTACTGAATACTGCAACTGTTGTGAGTTCTGATTTCATGATTAGTACTTAGAAAATGGTTCACGATTGAAATGGAGGGGAATGATTGATGCCTCTTTCATTTCATATATTGATAATTTAGTTCTTTTCCCTCAAGAATTTGCTGAATACATTTTTCAACACGTGCCTCACGGGTTTTGGCTTGTTTGGGTTCAGAAAAATGAACTATATAGGCTCGTTGCTTACCCGGTGATAATGCTTCAAACGCTGTTTTGAAATCCGAGTTTTCGTCCAGTTTCTTTTGGAGTTCTTCCGGAACTGTTAGCTCTTTGGGTGTTGTAGCTTTAGGCTCTACTTTCAATCCTGCTTTTTCCTTTTCAACTGCTTCCTGAATATATTCTTTTAAGAGAGGCGCCATTTGAACTATATCCTGAACATTGGTAAACCGTATGGTACGCATCCCCTTGGTACTCTCATCTCCTTTGAGCAGAATATTATCAGTATCATTTAATAGTCCACCCTTGAAAAAACTAAGCAAGCAATATTCCTTAAAAGAACCAATTGCAACAACATTAGTTTTCTGAAACGTGTAACAGGGAACACTCCACTTCCATTCTTCAGTAAGTCCGCATTCGAGAACAATCATTCTCAATTGCTTCAATTCTTCCTGCCACTTTTTGGCTTTATCTAAATATTCATCTACTTTGGGATTCATTCGTTTTTAATGTTTTGTTTTACAAAAATTATACTCTTAACAATCCACGGAAGCCTCGTGCTGCATAATACGATTCTGCTCCGTTATGATACAGAAAAACAGTGTTATAACGTCGGTCACAAAATACTGCACCACCAAGTTTTCTAATATCAGCAGGTGTTGCTACCCAGCTTGATGTTTTAGTATCGAAATTACCAAATTTCTGTAACTCACGGTATTGCTCTTCTGTTAAAAGGTCAATGCCCATATCAGTTGCCATTGCTGTTGCACTATTTTCCGGCTTATGTTCTTTCCTTGATTCAAGCGCATCATGGTCATAACAAAGACTTCTGCGACCCTTAGGGCTCTCCGCCGAGCAATCATAAAAAATGTATTCATCAGTTTTACTATCATAACCGACAACATCAGGTTCACCACCTGTTTCCTCCATTTTATTCAAAGACCACAGTTTATCAGTATTAGCTTCTAATTTCGACTGCACTTTATCCCATTCAAGACCTTTATGACGGTTCATGTGTTTGTCAAAACGTGTTTTGAGTGTTTTGAGTATTTCTTCGCGTTGTTCAGGGGATAGTTTCATTTATTTACTGCTACTCAGGCTATGTTTTTAAATTGAATAAAAGTTTAATGGATAATTGTTTGAACTTATTACAAAAACTCAATCGACATATTCAAACATTAGGGTAAATTTCGATTGAATTAAAGAGTTTATTCAATTTGTTTATAGGTAAACAAATAAAGAAACATATGTGCTTTATGCATTTCTAGCATAAATTGTATAAATAAAGATAATAAAAGAGGTGTCACTTGATGCCAAATTTTACTCTACCTACCATTCCTAAGAGAATTATACCATTTACAAATAAACACTCCTGACCTGAACTATCGTGTTGTATCATAGAAAAAGGGTTCATATAACAATTTTCATGTTCTTTAAATGAAGCACGGCAAATTGGTAAATCTTCTAAAAAAGGACATATAGCTTGTTTGTTATTTAGAATTTTCTCCAAAACTAAACTACACGAAACAAGAAAATTAAAACTATCATGCATTTTAGTGCAATGTTCGGCTGTTCCATGAATTAATGTATTATCTAAGTACCTAACTATACCAGTTCCAAAGTGCGAAATTTTATTTTTCCAATAATTTACATTAGTAAAATCATCAGAAGGCATAAATAAAAATTTTCCTCCGTGAGTATTTTGAATGTTCTTTAATGAATATTCAATAATATTGTGAGTGAAAAGATAAATATGGTTTTCATTAATATATTTCATTGTCAATTTGAGTACGCTTTCGCAATGCATAACTGATTTAGTAAAATCTCCTTTAAAAGATAGTGCTTCTTTACCAGTTTTAAGCCAGTCTTCAATAACATTTACAAAATCCGGCTTGCCTCTAAATTTTGCTTTGTTTTTTTGAAGCCAATTCATGAAACGCAGCAATGCTAACTCCGGATTAAGAGTAATTAAGCATTGTTGAGTCAAGTAAAAAACACCCTTAGCTAATGAAGAAAATAAGTTCAGATGATATAAATACTCATATAATACCCAGTATTCGGGTTGTTTTGAAAACCCAATTCCGTTAGATGTAAAACTGTCATTCTTTTCATTGTAATCATGAATTTCTTCATCAGTTTTTTTTAAGAAAAGTTGGGTTCCTAAATATGCCATATGTTCTCTAATTACTTTTCCACCAAGCTCAACTGTTATTTTGCCATTTGTAATAATTTTACATTTTTCATTAGAGTTTATAATCGATAGTTTAACGAGAATACCGTTCTCATGCTCTTGAGAATTATTACATTTATTAATTCTATCAACAACAGCTTTTCTAAGATTAAGGCCATCAATAAGCATGGAATTTTTTAGATTTGGCATACTTAAAGGAGATTCCAATACCTCTTTAGAAAGTGCTGAAGAAACTGCGATTTTCATCAAAGCTAAAGAGAAGTCAGTAAAAACACATGCTCCCCATGAGGTTGAAAAATTTTGAAGAAAATGTATATATTCATGGATTAATATTGAGATTTGTTTTTTACCGTCTTCAGACATAGAATTTCTTGAATTTGCAATATCAATATCTGAAACCTTGCAACGTAAATTTATCAATTGTCTTTCCCAATCATAAAAAGGTCTTTGTATTTCATCAAATTGATATTGGTCTATGGAATTCATACGTTTATTAACAAGTTTAAGAGTGCTCTGTTATGTAAAAAGATTTATAGTTTAAAGTCTTTATTGAATAAAATTAAATACAACTTTTTGTCAACATTATGCCTTTAAAAGAAAAAATAATAA
>CALMMI010000364.1 GCA_937868245.1 uncultured Ignavibacteria bacterium
ACTTGTTATTCTGAGGTCAGGATAACTCCAAAACCGACTACAAAACAATGCAATAACATAATAAACAATAAGATTGCGTTTACCATTACGGGGTGTTTTTAGACCGATAATCTCCTTTATTGTGCGAAACTTGCAGGACTGATGTGCTAACGTAGATTCTACGTGTATGTTCAGAATGGCGAACATCGGTAAAAGTAAAGGAATCCCACCCCACCCCATTCAATCAGCATCCCACGGAATTGACCGCCTTACAAATTTCATAAGACCGTTCGAGTTATGCCCCTCATGTTCAGGGATAATGTAAATCCCTTTCAACGAGAAACTGAGAATGAATATTATAATTGATATATACCCAACTATCATACGGTTACGTCCTATTGGTTGTGAGTATTGTGTAGGCGGATGGTTAAGTTTCATAATAAACCGCGTTACAATCACCCAAAACAACCATCCGTTCCAGAGTTCAAAATACCATTTACCGTGGGTTTTAAGCCAAGCAAATACATCTAAAATTCCACTTTCAGGTGCAAAATAGTACACTTGCTTTTCCAAAAAAACCAGAGCTAATTCGACTAAAGACCCCATTCCAATCACAAGTAAAATCCACCAAAACACTCTTGATATTATCCGTTGGTGTTTACCAAACATTGCATAAATAATATGTCCGCCGTCAAGCTGCCCGATAGGGAGCATATTGAGTGCCGTTACGAACATTCCGAACCAACCGACGCATAAGAACGGGTAATGATAAATCTCATTCATAGGCGGAAGAAACTCACCGGGACGGACAAATATTGACGCAAAAAACTCATAAAGTAAAGTAGTACCGAAATACAAACCATGCGAAACAATTTCACCACCGTTCATCATATATTCAGGATGTATTGAATACAGATAATCTTTCGATGGAAGGTTGGTCATGCCGATAATGAGAATAACCAAACAGACTGCAAATCCCGCCAAAGGTCCTGCAACACCAATATCAAAGAGAGCTTTCCGATTGGAAATCGGTTCACGTGTTTTTATAAATGCACCAAACGTACCGAACGGAGATAATAAGACGAAGGGCATTGGCAAAAAATAGGGAAGTGATGCATCCACCTTGTGGTAACGTGAAGCAAAATAATGTCCGAACTCATGCGCCGAGAGAAATGCCATCAACAGAAGTGAGTAGGTAATGCCATATTGCCAGTTAGTTACCTCGAAATAGCTCTTACCTGCCCACGATGTTCCGGCAATAGTTGTAGTGCCTACGGTGATGAGAAACAATATCAGAGGAATACCATAGAGCTTGAAATACGATTTTCGTGGTGGCAATGGGCTAAGTTCTTCGGGAGATGTGTAATAGGTTGAATCCATAGAGAATAATTGTGGTCGTTCGCAAGTAGAAGAGAATATTCTACAAAAATACGAAATAAGCGGTAATTTGTTGGGAGGAGGGGAATCTACTCTGTGAAGACCTTCTGTGTTCTATGTGCCTATGTGGTTAAAATAAATGGTTCTCCGACAATTTTTGTGGTAGTATATACAAATCCCCTCGTTCCCCTTTAACAAGGGGATGACGTAGGTGTATGTTGTTTAGAGACTTAT
>CALMMI010000365.1 GCA_937868245.1 uncultured Ignavibacteria bacterium
GGACGCGAAAGTATGCTAAGCATCCACCAAACATACTTGCGTCACTTGTCGATACACGGGGTGTATTTGGGAACAAAAACAGAACTTGAAGAACTACTTACATTGGCAGCCGAGAAAAGTATCAAGCCGTTGATAGGGAAGGTTATGAGTTTATCTCAAGCGGGCGAGGCTCATGAATTGATGATTTCCGGGGGATATATGGGGAAGATTGTGTTGATTCCATAAAGAAGAAATCCCCCTTAGTCCACCTTTAACAAGGGGGAGAGAAGAAAAACTTAATTCACAAAACAATGAATCGAAATTCTAATTCCCCTCTTCGAGAGGGGCAGGGGTGTGTGGTCAAGCAGGAAAATAAATGCTTATTTCCTATAAAATTAATAAAAAGGTAAGTATTGGGACATTTCGACGGGCTCAATGTGACAATACCTGAGAATTGAAGTGTAGTTACTTACTTGTCATGTTGAACCCGTCGAAGCATCAGAAAATATGCCTATTTTTCAAGTACTTTAGAATAGAATTTAATATTTAGATTTAATGTGTTCAAGTATGCATCTTCGATGCAAATTCCCCCTCATTTGCCGAAATTTGCGTAATTTACATCTATAAAAGAAACTAAAAAACAACGTTCAACCGGAAAATCTGCGAAATGGCACTCTCATTTTCTTTTGCTCAGGCGCATAAACTTCTTCGGCAGCGATTTGGCTCTGTTGTCAAAATTGCGTTTGCATCTGCTTTCCTTACACTTGCTTCGGCAGTTATTGCTGTGGGGTATTACGGGGTAACTGCTGAAATTGAACAGCTTTCTGGTAATCTTGTGGTGTCGGTATTTGCTTCTGCAAAAGCAGACAGCGCAGAAGCTGTTTCAATTATGCGTCAGGTTCGTTCTGCTCCCGAAGTTAGTACTACTGAACTCGTTACACCCGAACAAGCACAAAAGGAATTTGCTAAAAGCGTGGGACAAAAGCTGGATAATCTCTTGCCGGATAATCCTTTTCCCTCGGTCGTGAAAGTGCATTTAGTGCCAGCAGCTTGCTCAAAAGAAAAGCTTGATGCACTTGTGCAAACATTCAGACAGATTCCTTCTGTGGACGATGTAATTTACAATACTGCTTATGCCAATGCCTTATTCTCGCGCTCTAAACAAACGTCCGTATTGATTTTTGCAGGTGCTGCAGGGGTTTTTGCGGTATTCCTGTTTATACTGTATTTTGCACTGCGTGCCGAAACTGCCGCGGCTGGAGATGAAGTTCATGTGTTGATGCTGCTTGGGGCTACCCGTGGATTTGTGGCAATGCCGCATATACTGTTCGGTGTATATTCCTGTGCCGTAGGTCTTGTTCTTGGTGCGGGGATGTCAGTTGGTGGGTACTTCCTGGCAAAGCCGCTTATCGGGTGGCTGGAGACCGTTCCTGCAACGTATATGGAACTCAGTGGAGCGGGTGTTATCATCCTATCGATTCTCCTTTCCGTATCGACAGCATACTCAGTGAAAAAGAAATCGTAAGTTCACAACCGGCATCTACCTATGGCTACCTCGCGCTCTGCACTGATCAATAATACTAAACGCCTGATGAAACGTCGCCGCCTGCT